>DKMV01000072.1 GCA_002469605.1 Leclercia sp. UBA7405 | reverse complement strand
TCTTCCGATCTGCGAGAGCCAGGAGAGATAACCCAGCACTTCCCCCGACGAGCTTTTAAAAGGCAGGTCGTTATCGCTTAACCGCTGCGGGCTGAAACGCAGCTTCTCAATCTGAAAGGTATTACCCAGCTCGCTTAACATCTGCGGGGTAATATGGCGGGTGATCACCAGATAGCGCCGGGTGGCGTCCTCAACCGGCAGCCGCCCCACCGTTGGGCGGATCAATCCAATCCCGACGAAGGCCACCCCGTGGCGGGTGCGGGTGATCCCGGCGTAGATATTTTTATCGGCTTTCAGGGCACGGTCGTGCTGGTTAATCAGCGCCTTCAGGCCGGTGCCGAAGAACTCGAGGTTTTTCTCGCTGAAGGGCTGGCCCTGAAAGGCGCCCCACAGCACGGTGAAATGTTGATCGAGCACAAAGGTGCCGTCATAAAGGTTGTTGACCTTAAATCCCTTTCCCCAGCTGCTGTAGAGCCACTGCGGGTCGAGGCGCGGCCGGTAGGTCTCCCGTACCGCATCGTCCCAGACCGCGTTGTCGAGCACCAGCGACCAGATACGGTTAACCGACGTCTGCACCGCCCCCTCTACCGAGAGCGCGGTTCGCCGATCGTCAATTTCATTGGTTTTGCTGCTGATAAGGTGAAGAGAGAGGTAAAGCAGTGCCACAACAGAAACCATTAAGCCGATCCCCGCGATGAAGATCATCGCAAACAGGGTTTTTGCGGAAGGAATGTTGCGCCAGCTTAATGGGTTATGCATTCGTCGCCCTCTTGATACGCCTCTGTTAAGCGTAATACAGGTGACAAATTTCGCTGCCTGCGTTCACAGGCAGCGCGAGGATCAGGCCAGTTTAATCAGCACCATGCCGATCAGCAGTAACAGCAAGCCTGCCCACCCTTTTTTATTCAGGCGCTGACCAAAAAGGATCCAGCCGGCCGCGAGGGTAGCCGCGATACCAAAGCCGCCCCACAGGGCATAGGCTACCGAAAGGTCGATGCCCTTTACCGCCTGTGACAGGGCGCTGAAGGCCCCCAGCACGCCGGCTATTGATAAGAAGCCGTAAACTTTGCGGCGAAAACCATCGGAAAACTTAAGGCAGATATTGGCGACAATCTCCAGTACGATGGCCAGCCCCAGCCAGGCCGCGTGGATCCACTCAAACTGCTGCATGGGTCACCTCTTTGCGCTGGCTTTTCGCTTTGCGGGTACCCGATTTGATCAGCACGATACCCACCACCAGGGTCGCCAGGCCGGCAATTTTCATCGCCGGTAAGGCCTCGTCAAACAGCATCACGCTGAACAGGGTAATCAATAAAATACCAATACCTTCCCATAATGCGTAGGCCACGCCCAGCGCGATTTTTTTAACCGCAAACGCCAGGAAAATATAAGAAAGGGAAATCATTGCCAGCATTAAAATAAATCCGGCGTGTCCACCGCTCACTGCCGCCCATTTCATCGACAGGGTGCCGGTTATTTCAGCCACAATGGCCAGCGCTAATAAAATCCAGTAAAACATCATTTTCTCCTGCTTGAGAATATAGTCCTTCGCGGCTTGCAGAGATCGCAAACCTTAAAATGAAAAATAGTAAAAATTCGCCAGACGCAGGGCGTCAGCTCAGGCAGAGAAAGTGATCTATAGCGCGGTGCGCCAGTGCTGTTCACCAGCAGGCAGGTACAGAGAGGGGGAGATACGGGTTGAGGCTGTTAAAAAAATGCTGAACAGATTGTCCATAAAATTACAATTATCTGCGGTGTTGCTTCTCGTCATTGCAGATGAAAATTGTCTCCGGTAGTTAAACACAGCTGATTTTTACCACAAGCTAAGGTTTTACTCAAAGTATTTTCACTTCTTTACCCAGCCCGTTTGATATTGGTTAATTTAATTAACCCGGGTTACCGATTATTATAAATTAAACGTCGCCCCTGGAGCCCTAATGTCGAAACCTATTATCACGCTCAACGGTTTAAAAATTGTCATCATGCTGGGCATGCTAGTTATTGTGCTGGCGGGCATTCGGTTCGCGGCGGAGATCATCGTGCCTTTCATTCTGGCGCTGTTTATTGCCGTGGTGCTTAACCCGCTGGTGCAGCGGATGGTGCGCCTGCGCATTCCCCGGGTGCTGGCGATATCTCTGCTGATTGGGCTGATTATTCTCGGGATGGTGCTGCTGCTGGCCTATCTCGGCACCTCCCTGAACGAACTGGCGCGCACCCTGCCGCTCTATCGCGCCACCCTGCTGGCGCCGCTGCAGCAGCTCGAACCCTGGCTTCAGCGCATCGGCATTGACGTTTCGGTGCAGGAGCTACAAAAATTCATCGACCCGAACGCCGCCATGACGCTGGTGACCGGCCTGCTGACGCAGTTGTCGAACGCCATGACCTCGATATTTCTGCTCCTGCTGACGGTGGTGTTTATGCTGTTTGAGGTTCCCCAGCTTCCGGCCAAGTTCGAGCAGCTGATGGCCCGGCCGGTCGAGGGAATGGGTGCCATCCAGCGCGCGCTGGACAGCGTAACCCGCTATCTGGTGCTGAAAACGGCGATAAGCCTGGTCACCGGGCTGGTGGTATGGGGAATGCTATCTCTGCTGGAGGTACGCTTCGCTTTCGTCTGGGCGCTGATGGCCTTTGCCCTGAACTACATTCCCAATATCGGGTCGGTGCTGGCGGCCATCCCGCCCATTATTCAGGTGCTGGCCTTCAGCGGCTTTTACGATGCCCTGATCCTGCTCGTGGGCTATCTGCTGGTGAACCTGGTGTTTGGCAACATTCTGGAGCCACGGATGATGGGTCGCGGGCTGGGTCTCTCAACGCTGGTGGTCTTTTTATCGCTGATCTTCTGGCTGCTGATTCTGGTGGTTTCGCTGAAATATATCAGTTACGTCATGCGCGCGGACAATGCGGGTGAAGGCGGAATTCTGACGCTGATGTCGCTCGCGGGTCGTCACACCGGCGCGCGTGCCACAGCCGTTCTGGTGATCATGGGGCTGATCGGCGGCAGCTTCTTTTATGGTGAGGTGGTGATCACCCCGGCCGTATCCGTGCTCTCAGCGATTGAGGGACTGGAGATTGCCGCGCCCGGTCTCGACACCTGGATCGTCCCGCTGGCGATCGCCGTGCTGACGCTGCTGTTTATAATCCAGAAACAGGGCACCGGTATCGTAGGCAAGCTGTTTGCGCCGGTTATGCTGGTATGGTTTCTGGTGCTGGCCGTGCTGGGCGCGCGCAGCATCCTGAATAATCCTGATGTACTGCACGCGATGAAACCTTACTGGGCGCTGCACTTCTTTGTTCAGTATAAGTCGGTCTCCTTTTTTGCGCTGGGTGCGGTGGTACTGGCGATCACCGGCGTCGAAGCGCTTTATGCGGACATGGGACACTTCGGCAAATTTCCGATCCGTCTGGCGTGGTTTGTGGTGGTGCTGCCTTCGCTGGTGCTGAACTATTTTGGCCAGGGTGCGCTGCTGCT
>DKMV01000142.1 GCA_002469605.1 Leclercia sp. UBA7405 | reverse complement strand
ACCACCTGTCGCTGACGCTGCACTGAGACCGCCTCCCATGAGTACGTATCCGTTGAACGTTTCTTCCCACCGCCGCCAGCGCCTGCTGGATGGCCTGCTCGGTACCGGAGTCGATGCTGGCGGTGGCCTCATCCAGGATGAGCACCTGGGGCGTTTCGATCAGCACCCTTGCCAGCGCCAGGAGCTGTTTCTGGCCGACGGAGAGATTATTGCCCTGCTCGCCGAGCCGGGTATGAATGCCCTCGTGCAGTCCTCTGGCAAGCTCCGCCAGCTGTACCTGCTCCAGCACCGCCCAGACCTGCTCTTCGGTATAGGGGCGGCCCAGGGTGACGTTGGCAAAAAAGGTATCTGCCAGTACCACCGGATCCTGCTGCACCATCGCCACGCCTTTGCGCAGGGTGGCGTGGCTCAGGGTCGACAGCGGGCGGCCATCAAGGCGGATCTCCCCCTGGGTCAGGGGATAGTAGCCCATCAACAGGCTGGCCAGAGTGCTCTTGCCGCTGCCGGTATGGCCCACCAGCGCCACAAAGCTGCGCGAGGGGACCGTCAGATTAATGTCCTGCAGGACCAGGCGATCCTCACGGTAGGCGAACGACACGTTGTCGATAACGATCTCGCCGCTTTGAAGCTCCCGGGTATCCTGGCCATAAGCCTGGCGCGGCCGGTCCATCAGCTCAAAGACGCGCTCCCCGGCGACCACCGCCTGCTGCAGCATCGACTGCTGGGTGGTGAGTTCGATCAGGGGTTCGTTTAAGCGCCCGAGATAGCTGATAAAGGCATACAGCACCCCTACTTCGATGGTGCCGCTGGCGCTCAGGCCAAACTGCATCAGCAGGCCGCAGAGGATCAGCGCCGAAAACAGGCTTAACAGCGGGCGCAGCAGAAAACCGTCCAGACGCAGGGTCTGCATCCGGGCCATATAGTGCGAGCGGCTCGCCTCGCCCATCCGCTCGCCAAAGCGCGCCTGCTGGCGGAACTGCTGGATCACGCTCATGCCGTTGATCACTTCATTAAAACCATCGTTAATATCGGCAAGATAAGCGCGCACCCGGCGCACGATAGGGGTGCTGTAGCGCTGGTAGATCAGCATCACGGTAAATACCGCCGGGAAGATAGCGATCGCCACCAGCGCCATACGCCACTCCAGGCTGAACATGGCGACCAGCATGGCACCCACCAACGCCGCGCTGCGCAGCACCGTGGCGACCACGGTGACATAGAGATCGCGGATCACTTCCGTATCGTTGGTCACGCGGGAAATAATCTGCCCCACCGGCTGGGTATCAAACTCGCCCAGCGGCTGACGCAGGGCGGCATCCATTACGTCAGTGCGCAGTTGCTGCACCACCCCTACCGCCGCCTGGTTAAAGAGGAGCGACTGGGCATAGTGCAGACCGGCCGCCAGCAGCTGCAGGCCGACGTAAGCCGCCGCCAGCCCGGCCACCAGCCCCAGCGGCAGATAGTTTTTCGCCACCATATTGTCGATAAAATAGCTGATTAACAGCGGGCCGCTGACCTCGGCGATGGCGGCAATCCACAGCATCAGCACCGCAACGGAGAGCGGTTTACGCCAGGGTGAGCCGTACGCCAGCAGACGCTTAAGCGTGGGCCAGAGTTGTCCAAAACTACGCATCGGCAGCCTCCTCGTTCAGCGCGGGTACATCATCCAGCGCGGCTTCCAGCTGTTGATAGCGGTACATATCACGATACCATCCCGGCTTTTCTGCCAGCTGTTCATGCTGGCCGCGCTGGGCGATATGCCCGTGCTGCATTACCAGAATTTCACTGGCTTCGGTCAGGGCCGACAGACGGTGGGCGCTGATGATCACCGTGCGGCCTTCGCCCCACTGGCGCAGGTTGTGCAAAATCTGGTGTTCCGTGCGCCCGTCAACCGCGGAAAGAGCATCGTCGAGGATCAGGATTTCGGCATTAAGCAGCAGCGCGCGGGCAATAGAAATACGCTGTTTTTGCCCGCCGGAGAGCATCACGCCCCGCTCGCCCACCTCGGTTTCATACCCCTGCGGCAGGCGCAAAATATCGTCATGAACGCTGGCCAGCCGGGCAACGTGCTCGATCTCTTCCCGGGTGGCTTCCGGGCAACCGAGGGCAATATTGCTGGCGACGCTGTCGGAGAAGAGGAACGGCGTCTGGCTGACTACGGCCAGCCGGCTACGCCAGCTATCCAGCTGCAGACGGGTAAGCGGAAGGTCGTGGAAACGAATCTCCCCCCGATCGATGTCGAAATGACGCTGGATCAGCGACAGCAGGGTACTTTTACCGGCGCCGGTTGGGCCGCAGATGCCCAGCATCTGTCCCGGCTGCAGGGTAAAATTAACGTTCTCAAGGGCGACCCGCTCCGATTGCGGGTAGCTGAAGGCGTGAATAGCCACCTTTAACTCTCCGCGCCCGTCCGGCACCCTCTCGCTGCCATCATCCACCACCGGCGCTTCGGCGAGCATCGCACGGATACGGCTATAGGCTGCGCTGCCGCGCTCCACGATGTTAAACATCCAGGCCAGCGCCAGCATTGGCCAGATCATCAGGCCAAGATACATGGCAAAGCTGGTGAGCTGACCGAGCGTCAGGGAGCCCTGCACCACCATCCAGCTGCCGCCGCCAATCGCCAGCAGATTCGCCATGCCGATGGCGACATAAATAGTCGGGTCGAAGCGGGCATCGATGCGCGCGACCCGCATGTTTTTAGCACCGGTATCGGCGGCATCGGCGGCGAAGAGGGACGACTGGCGATCCTCAAGGCCGAAGGCTTTAATCATGCGGATGCTGGTCAGGCTCTCCTGGGTACGGTCGTTAAGGGAAGAGAACGCCGCCTGCGCCAGCTTGAATCGATTATGCAGCTGATCGCCGTAGCGTTTGATCACCAGCGCCATGATCGGCATAGGCAGCAGCGCCAGCAGGGTA
>DKMV01000114.1:14965-25252 GCA_002469605.1 Leclercia sp. UBA7405 | reverse complement strand
AGCGTTGGTGAGCCGTTATCGGTGGTCTGCTGCTGCTCGCTCCAGTGCGAACGGCGCAGGATGGCGCGAATACGGGCGACCAGTTCACGATCGTTAAACGGTTTCGGTAAATAGTCATCCGCGCCCAGCTCAAGGCCAAGTACGCGGTCGAGCTCGCTGCCGCGGGCGGTCAGCATAATAACGGGGGTCTGGTGTGTCTGGCGTAGCTCTTTAAGGGTGTCGATACCGTTTTTCTTCGGCATCATAACGTCGAGCAAAAGCAAGTCGATACTATCGTCAAGAAGAGTCAGAGCCTGCTCCCCATCATGGGCAACCTGGACATCGAAACCTTCCATGTCGAGCAACTCCTTTAAAAGGGATGTCAGCTCTCGGTCATCATCAACTAACAGGATTTTATTCATTGTTTAAATACCTCCGAGGCAGAAATTACGTCATCAAGGCTATCTAATCCATGACTTTACGTTGTTTTACACCCCCTGACGCATGTTTGCAGCCTGAATCGTAGACTGGTTCTCGTTGAATCGCGACACGAAAGATTTTGGGAGCAAGTGATGCGCAAAGTTACCGCTGCCGTCATGGCCTCAACACTGGCGTTTAGTGCATTAAGCCAGGCTGCTGGAGTCATTACCGGCGATAACAAGTCCCCAGAGGGGCTTACGCAGCACAGCAGCCAAAGCCATATGTTTGACGGCATAAGTTTAACCGAACAACAACGCCAACAGATGCGAGATCTGATGCAGAGGGCAAGACATGACCAGCCCCCTGTTAATGTTAGCGAAATGGAGACAATGCATCGCCTTGTCACCGCAGAAAATTTTGATGAAAACGCTGTGCGCATGCAGGCAGAGAAGATGGCGCAGGAGCAGGTTGCTCGCCAGGTCGAAATGGCCCGGGTCCGCAACCAGATGTTCCATCTGCTAACGCCCGAGCAGCAGGCGGTTTTACACGAGAGACACCAGCAACGCATGGACCAGTTGCGTGAAGTTGCAAGGCTGCAAAAGAGTTCCGACTCAACGTTTTTCAGTAGCAACAGCAACACCCAGCGTTCCCAGTAACCCTGTTTTCCTTGCCATAGACACCATCCCTGTCTTCCCCCACATGATGTGGGGGTTTTTTTTGCCCTTCATTCACGCTCGTTAACCTTTTATTCATCTAATTGGCTCCCCTGCTTCCGTTATACTAGCGGCATGGCATGACAGGAGTGTTTATGAATCAATCCTATGGGCGGCTGGTAAGCCGGGCAGCACTTGCCGCGACGATCATGGCGTCGTGTCTGCTGCTGATTAAAATTTTTGCGTGGTGGTACACCGGCTCGGTGAGTATTCTGGCGGCACTGGTGGACTCGCTGGTGGATACTGCCGCCTCCCTGACCAACCTGCTGGTGGTTCGCTACTCGCTGCAGCCCGCAGATGAAGAGCACACCTTCGGCCACGGCAAGGCGGAGTCGCTGGCCGCGCTGGCCCAGAGCATGTTTATCTCCGGCTCGGCGCTGTTTCTCTTTTTGACCGGCATTCAGCATCTTTTTACCCCCACGCCAATGAAGGATCCCGGCGTAGGGGTGATAGTCACCGTTATTGCACTTATAAGCACACTGGTTCTTGTAACCTTCCAGCGCTGGGTGGTAAGAAAAACGCAAAGCCAGGCGGTACGGGCGGATATGCTTCATTATCAGTCTGATGTTATGATGAACGGCGCTATTCTTATTGCGCTCGGTCTCGCCTGGTATGGGTGGCACCGGGCCGATGCGTTATTCGCGTTAGGTATTGGGATCTATATTTTATACAGCGCGCTGCGCATGGGCTACGAAGCGGTACAGGCGCTTCTGGACCGGGCGCTTCCCGATGCAGAACGGCAAGAAATCTTTGAAATCGTGATCTCCTGGCCCGGCGTCAGCGGGGCACACGATCTTCGCACGCGGCAGTCAGGGCCGACCCGCTTTATTCAGATTCATTTGGAAATGGAAGACAACCTGCCGCTGGTTCAGGCGCATCTGGTGGCTGAACAGGTGGAGCAGGCGATTTTGCGGCGTTTTCCGGGGTCGGATGTCATTATCCACCAGGATCCCTGCTCAGTCGTACCCAGACCAGGTAATGGACATTTTGAGCTTTCGTAACTCGTTGTAAAAAAGTGAGCCAGGCCAGCATTTTGTGGATAAATTACCGCCATATGGTCTGACCTGAATCAATTCAGCTGGAAGCGGTTGATATACTATTTGCAGTATTCGTTGGTCGCCAGAAGTCTTCCAGCAGCAGATTTCATTTTTGCATTCCTAAGTTCAGAGGTAGTCATGATTAAGAAAATCGGTGTGTTGACAAGCGGCGGTGATGCGCCAGGCATGAACGCGGCAATCCGTGGGGTTGTGCGTGCGGCGTTGACAGAAGGACTGGAAGTATTTGGTATCTATGACGGCTATCTGGGCCTGTACGAAGATCGCATGGTGCAGCTCGACCGCTACAGCGTGTCCGATATGATTAACCGCGGCGGCACCTTCCTGGGCTCTGCGCGCTTCCCGGAATTCCGCGAAGAGCACATCCGTCAGGTGGCTATCGAGAACATGAAGAAACGTGGCCTGGATGCGCTGGTCGTTATCGGCGGCGACGGCTCTTATATGGGTGCAAAACGCCTGACTGAGATGGGCTTCCCGTGCATCGGCCTGCCGGGCACCATCGACAACGATATCAAAGGCACCGACTACACCATCGGCTTCTTCACCGCCCTGGGCACCGTAGTAGAAGCGATTGACCGCCTGCGCGACACCTCCTCTTCACACCAGCGTATCTCCATTGTGGAAGTGATGGGCCGCTACTGTGGCGATCTGACCCTGGCGGCAGCCATTGCCGGCGGCTGCGAGTTTATCGTGGTGCCGGAAGTGGAATTCAGCCGTGAAGATCTGGTGGCAGAAATCAAAGCCGGTATCGCCAAAGGTAAAAAACACGCCATTGTTGCCATCACCGAGCACATCTGCGACGTGGACGAGCTGGCGAAGTACATTGAAACCGAAACCAAACGCGAAACCCGCGCGACCGTCCTCGGCCATATCCAGCGCGGCGGCTCCCCGGGTCCTTACGACCGTATCCTGGCCTCCCGTATGGGCGCCTACGCTATTGACCTGCTGCTGCAGGGCTTTGGCGGTCGCTGCGTCGGTATTCAGAACGAGAAGCTGGTGCACCACGACATCATCGACGCTATCGAAAACATGAAGCGTCCGTTCAAAGGCGACTGGTTAGACTGCGCGAAAAAGCTCTACTAATTACGCTCGCAGGCCGGTTTTAACCGGCTGATGAACGTTCCAGACCCAAGCCCGGCGCCGTTGTGCGATCGGGCTTTTTTTATTGCCGCCGCTTATTTATTCCTCAAGGTTATAGCCAATCTTTTTTTATTCTTTAATCATTGGTTCGCTTTCTGGCACGCTGCATTCATCAAAACACATCATAAGAGAGTTGGGCGATGAATAAGTGGAGCGTGGGGTTAACTTTATTGCTGGCATCGACCAGCGTTCTGGCAAAGGATATCCAACTGCTGAACGTGTCTTACGATCCGACACGCGAGCTGTACGACCAGTACAACAAGGCGTTTGCGGCGCACTGGAAACAGGAAACCGGCGATAATGTGGTGATCCGCCAGTCGCACGGTGGCTCCGGTAAGCAGGCGACCTCCGTGATTAACGGTATCGAGGCCGACGTGGTTACCCTGGCGCTGGCCTACGACGTGGACGCCATTGCCGAGCGCGGGCGTATCGACAAAAACTGGATCAAACGCCTGCCGGATAACTCCGCGCCTTACACCTCCACCATCGTGTTCCTGGTGCGCAAAGGCAACCCGAAACAGATCCATGACTGGAACGATCTGGTGAAGCCGGGCGTTTCCGTTATCACCCCGAACCCGAAAAGCTCCGGCGGCGCGCGCTGGAACTACCTGGCGGCCTGGGGATATGCCCTGCATCACAACAACGGCGACCAGGCAAAAGCCCAGGATTTCGTCAAATCCCTGTTTAAAAACGTGGAAGTGCTGGATTCCGGTGCCCGTGGCGCAACCAACACCTTCGTTGAGCGCGGTATCGGCGACGTGCTGATTGCCTGGGAAAACGAAGCCCTGCTGGCTACCAACGAACTGGGTAAAGACAAATTTGAGATTGTGACCCCAAGCGAATCTATCCTCGCCGAGCCGACCGTTTCTGTAGTGGACAAAGTGGTCGACAAAAAAGGGACCAAAGCCGTGGCGGAAGCCTACCTGAAGTATCTCTACACGCCGGAAGGGCAGGAGATCGCGGCGAAGAATTTCTACCGTCCGCGTGATGAAGCGGTGGCGAAGAAGTATGAAAGCGCCTTCCCGAAACTGAAGCTCTTCACCATTGACGACGTGTTTGGCGGCTGGACTAAGGCCCAGAAAGAGCACTTCTCTAACGGCGGTACCTTCGACCAGATCAGCAAACGCTGAAGCTGACGGATGACAGGCTAACCCGGCGCGAGCAATCGGCCGGGTTTTTTATTGGTCACTTTTTTGCGTTACTCTCTTATCTTCGAACGATACGGGGAACGCATAATGAGAAAAACGGGATATACGGCGCTGGTGCTGATGGTCATTGCCGCGGCGGCAGGGGGCTGGTGGTGGATGAAGGCTGGCAATCCCGGCGCGCTGCGCCAGATCGTGCTGGAGCAGTGCGTGCCAAACCAGCAGCAGCGAGAGCTGCCGGCGCCCTGTGCGCAGGTGAACCTCAATGCGGGCTACGTGGTATTTAAAGATCGCAACGGACCGCTGCAGTATCTGCTGATGCCCACCTACCGTATTAACGGCACCGAAAGCCCGCTGCTGCTTGAATCGTATACCCCGAATTTCTTCTGGCTGGCGTGGCAGGCGCGCAGCTTTATGAGCGCGAAGCGTGGGGCTGAGGTGCCTGCCAGCGCGGTGTCGCTTACTATTAATTCGCCCACCGGGCGCACGCAAAACCACTTCCATATTCATATCTCCTGCCTGCGCCCGGACATACGGGAAAAGCTCGATGCGCAACAGGCGCAAATCAGTACCCGCTGGCTGCCGTTTCCCGGCGGGCTGGCCGGGCATGACTATCTGGCGCGCCGGGTTACGGAGACCGAGCTGGTTCAGCGTAGCCCCTTTATGATGCTGGCGGAGGAGGTGCCGGAAGCCAGGGAGCATATGGGGCGCTATGCGCTGGCGATGGTGCAGCAGTCGGACGGTTCATTCGTGCTGCTGGCAACCGAGCGCAATCTGCTGCTGCTGAACCGCGCCTCTGCCGAGGAGTTGCAGGATCACCAATGCGATATCCTGAAATGACCCACTATAAATGGCGTTTACTCCTCCCGCCGGCCACCGTAGACTTGCCGAAAAAATCGTCAGGAGACAGGCATGTCGCTCTGGTTTACTCATCCTCTGTTTTTGCCCTCCCTCATTATTGGCCTCACCATCGTGCTGTGGGCAACCTCGCTCCTGCAGGAATTTATCACCGCGCTACTGTTCTTTTCCGCAGCGATGGTGTTCAAAATCGCGCCGCCGGAGGTCATCTTTGGCGGCTTTGCCTCCTCCGCCTTCTGGCTGGTCTTCAGCGGCTTTGTGCTGGGCGTCGCCATTCGCAAAACCGGGCTGGCGGACAGGGCGGCGCGGGCGCTCTCGGCTAAGCTCACCGACTCCTGGCCGCTGATGGTGGCGAGCGTGGTGTTGCTCAGCTATGCGCTGGCCTTCGTCATGCCGTCTAATATGGGGCGTATTGCGCTGCTGATGCCGATAGTGGCGGCGATGGCGAAGCGGGCGGGCATCGCCGACGGCACCCGGGCGTGGTATGGACTGGCGCTGGCGGTGGGCTTTGGCACCTTTCAGCTGTCGGCAACCATCCTGCCCGCCAACGTGCCGAACCTGGTGATGAGCGGCGCGGCGGAAGGCTCTTACGGCATCCATCTTAACTACCTCCCCTATCTGCTGCTGCACACCCCGGTGCTCGGCATCCTGAAGGGACTGATCCTGATCGGGCTTATCTGCTGGCTGTTCCCCGGCGCGCCGAAACCGCAGCAGGATCCCGCTCCAGCCACGCCTATGGGGCGGGACGAGAAGCGGCTGGCCTGGCTGCTGGCGGGGGTACTGTTGATGTGGGTGAGCGAGAGCTGGCACGGCATCGGACCGGCGTGGACGGGGCTTGCGGCCGCGGTGATTGTTATGCTGCCGCGCGTGGGCTTTATCACCGGCGAGGAGTTCTCGGCAGGGGTCAACATGCGCACCTGTATTTACGTGGCGGGCATTCTCGGGCTGGCGATAACCGTTACCCAGACCGGGATCGGCAACGCGGTGGGCGAGGCGCTGCTGCGCGTGATGCCGCTGGATCCCGATACTCCCTTCACCAGCTTCCTGGCGCTGACCGGCATTACCACCGCGCTGAACTTTATCATGACCGCCAACGGCGTGCCGGCGCTGTACACCACGCTTGCGCAGAGCTTCTCGGATGCGACCGGGTTTCCGCTGCTGTCGGTAATCATGATTCAGGTGGCGGGATACTCTACGCCGCTGTTGCCCTATCAGGCGTCGCCGATTGTTGTAGCCATGGGATTAGGAAAGGTGCCGGCAAAGGCTGGCATGCTGCTCTGTATTGCGCTGGCGATAGTAACGTATCTGCTGTTATTGCCGCTGGACTATCTGTGGTTTAACTGGCTGGGGAAACTGTAGTAACTCCCCTCTCTCCATGGGAGAGAGGGGAAAAGGCGATTACGCCTGTTTAGCGGCTTCTGCTGCTTTAACAATCACAGCAAAGGCGTCAGCTTTCAGAGACGCACCGCCAACCAGCGCGCCGTCGATGTCCGGCTGGGTGAAGAGTTCAGCGGCGTTAGCGGCGTTTACAGAGCCGCCGTACTGAATGATGACCTGCTCGGCCACTTTCGCGTCGGCTTTGGCAATGTGGTCACGGATAAATTTGTGCACCGCCTGAGCCTGCGCCGGGGTGGCAGATTTGCCGGTACCGATCGCCCATACTGGCTCGTAAGCGATAACCGCGCCTTCGAACGCTGCCGCACCCTGAGTTTTCAGCACCGCGTCGATCTGACGAGCACACACTTCTTCGGTTTTACCGGCTTCGTTTTCTGCTTCGGTTTCACCGATGCACAGAACCGGGATCAGACCCTGCTCTTTCAGCACGGCGAATTTCTTGGCGATAAACTCGTCGGACTCTTTGTGGTAAGTACGACGCTCAGAGTGGCCGATGATGATGTATTTCGCGCCGATGTCTTTCAGCATTTCAGCGGAGGTTTCACCGGTGAACGCGCCGGACAGGTTCACGTCAACGTTCTGCGCGCCCAGCACGATGTGGCTGCCGTCGGCGGCACGTTTTGCGAGGTCCAGATACATATCCGGTGGAGCGATTGCAACCGCACAGCCGGTCACGCCAGCCAGCTCGGTACGCAGGTTAGCAACCAGTTCATTTACCATGTGGCGGCTGCCGTTCAGTTTCCAGTTACCCATCACTAAAGGATGTCGCATTTCAATTCTCCACGCTTAGTCAGCGAATTAAGGAATATGGCCACCCTTACGGGCAGCATGGTCTGTGGATCAGTATAGAGATTTTCGTCCGAAAGGCTTTGCTTTTTATCATTAATTGGACCCGCCCAGGGCCTCAGATAGCGCCAGCTTAATCGGTTCAACAGCGAAGGTCAGCCCTTTTTCACCGTTATCTGCTACCACATAGCGAACCGCGCCTTCGGTCTCGGCGTAGTAGTGTTTATTCTTGCCGGCGGTAAGCAGTTTTTGCAGCCGTTGCTGGCTTTGGGTTTTGGTCAACGCTGGCGTAAAGGCGCGCAATATTGCGCTCATATATTCCAGCGCTCTGTTTTTTGCCGCTTTTTGCTCAGGCCCCTGAATAGGTAGCCAGGTCACCTGCATGCTTTTGATTTTGAGCGTCCCGCGCTCCAGCGCCGTGGAGGCATACAGATTCTCGTTAATCTTGCTGGCAGCACGGGTCAGGGTCGGGGTGTCGCGGGGGCCATCAATGGCCCGAAACTCATTGAGCGGTAGCCGGGGGTTATCGCGATTAAAGGTCTCGCGAAAAAGGCTGATGGTCTGATCAAATGTCGGTGCGCCCGGCAGGACATAGGGCGCCGTCGCCGGAGCGGGGGCCTCTGCGGCACGCAGTGAAACGCTGGCGCTAAGTAGCGCGAAGCACAGCCAAAGAGGGTGGAACCACATCTTCATCAATAAAATCCCAGAATGTTACTGCTCACGATTAAAACGGTATCCGGCTGGCTTGTCAAAAGGATGCGGCTTCAGGTTAAACTACGCGTCGCGATAATAATAAGGAACCCTACATGACCATACAGCAGTGGTTGTTTTCATTCAAAGGGCGTATAGGACGCCGTGATTTCTGGATCTGGATGGTGTTATGGGTTGTCGCCATGGCGGCGCTCTTCAGCCTGGCCTATAACATGCTCCTCAGCACGCAGACGGCGGCCTTTGCGCTGGTTTGCCTGCTTTGGCCGACGGCGGCGGTGCTGGTGAAGCGCCTGCACGATCGCGGCCGCTCTGGCCTGTGGGCGCTGCTGGTGATCCTGTCGTGGATGCTGCTGGCGGGAAACTGGTCGATGCTTCCGTCCGTCCTGCCGTGGCTGGTGGGGCGCTTTGTACCCACCCTGATTTTCGTCATGATGCTTATCGATCTGGGCGCTTTTGTCGGCACCCAGAGTGAAAACAAGTTTGGCAAAGAGACATCAGACGTGAAGTTCGGCGCTCACCAGTAGTGCTCGGCGGTCATATGGCCCGGCCGACGGCGAAGATGTTTCGTCATCTGTCGGGTATCCTTCAGTAACTGCTGGGTATCACGCACCATCTGCGGGTTTCCGCATAGCATCACATGGCTGGTCTCTGCCGTCATCGGCAGGCCGACGGCGGCTTCCAGCTCGCCGCTCTCAATCAGGGCCGGTACGCGACCGGTCAGCGATCCGGCTACCGTCTCGCGGCTGACCACGGTCTGGATTTTGAGCTTCCCTTCATAGCGTTTTTGCAGCTCCAGCATCAGCGGCAGATAGCTGAGATCGGCGGCATAGCGCGCCGCGTGCACCAGCACGATATTCTTAAAGCGATCCAAATCCTTACCGTACTGCAAAATAGAGAGATAAGGGCCAATGGCGGTGCCGGTCGCCAGCATCCACAGGGTGTCGCAGTCGGGGACCTCGTCAAGCACAAAGAATCCCGCGGCTTCGCTCACAATCTGGATCTCATCCCCCGGCTTCAGGGCCGCAAGACGCGGGCTGAGCTTGCCGTCGGGAACGGTAACAAGATAAAACTCGAGGTCGGGATTATCGGGCGCGTTGACGTAAGAGTAGGCGCGCTGCACGCGTTCGCCGTCTATCTCCAGCCCCAGCTTGGCAAACTGGCCGGCCGTAAAGGGGTGAATAGGGGCATGAACGGTGAGGCTAAAGAGCGCATCGGTCCAGAACTCTGTCTTTGTGACTTTACCTGTTACCCAGTCCGCCATGGTGTTCTCCTGTGCTGATTACTTAGCCTATCTTCTATCCTCATTACCGGTATTTCCAGCCCGCCCGGGCTGGAAAGCTCGTTTGATCAAACGGTTTACAGAATGTGGGTCTGTACGTTTGGATCTTTACGGTCCAGATAATGGATGGACTGAATACGACGAATAGTGCGTGACTTACCGCGGATAAGCAGCGTTTCGGTGGTCGCCATATTGCCTTTGCGGGTGATGCCGTCCAGCAAATCGCCTTTGGTGATGCCGGTCGCCGAAAAGATAACGTTATCGTTGCGGGCCATGTCGTCCAGACGCAGTACCTTGTTGGCTTCGATACCCATGGCGGCACAGCGCGCCAGCTCCTGCTCGCCGATGCGGCGATTCTCTTCGCTCTCGCCTTTGACCTGGTGACGTGGCAGCAGGCGGCCCTGCATATCGCCATCCAGCGCGCGGATCACCGCTGCAGAGACAACCCCCTCCGGCGCACCGCCGATGCCGTACAGCACGTCCACTTCGCTGTCGGGCATGCAGGTGAGGATAGAGGCCGCCACGTCGCCGTCCGGAATGGCAAATACGCGCACGCCAAGCTGCTGCATATGGGCGATGGTGGTGTCGTGACGCGGTTTAGCAAGGATAGTGACGGTGAGTTCACCGAGCGGCTTGCCCAGCGCGGCGGCGATATTGCGCAGGTTATCTGCCAGCGGCAGGTTGAGGTCGATGGCCCCTTTCGCCCCTGGGCCGACAATCAGCTTTTCCATATACATATCGGGCGCGTTTAAAAAGGTGCCTTTATCGCCCACCGCCAGTACCGCCAGCGCGTTGGCCTGGCCCAT
>DKMV01000114.1:251-14884 GCA_002469605.1 Leclercia sp. UBA7405 | reverse complement strand
CAGCGCGTTGGCCTGGCCCATGGCGGTCATGCGCGTACCTTCGATAGGATCGACGGCGATATCGACCGCGTCACCCTGGCCGGTACCGACCTTTTCGCCGATGTAGAGCATGGGCGCTTCGTCAATCTCGCCTTCACCGATGACGATGGTGCCGTCGATGTTGACCTGGTTAAGCATAATGCGCATGGCGTGGACGGCGGCGCCGTCTGCGGTATTTTTATCGCCACGGCCTAACCACTTATAGCCTGCCAGGGCTGCGGCTTCGGTTACGCGGGAGAATTCGATAGCAAGTTCACGTCTCATTAGGTACTCGTACAGTCAAAAGGAGTTGCACGAAGTTTATCACAGAGTGGGAGGGGGTGCGGGCGGGCGCCCCTCTCCCCAAAGGGGCGAGGGGGAAAAGAATACCGCACTGAACTATCCCCTCTCCCCAAAGGGGCGAGGGGGAAAAGAATACCGCACCGGACTATCCCCTCTCCCCTATGGGGAGAGGGTTAGGGTGAGGGGACAGGCAACGACTTACTCTTCGTGCTCTTCCCAGGCCATGGCGCGTTTTACCGCCTTCTTCCAGCCGCTGTAGCGATAGTTACGCTCGGTGGTTTCGATACCCGGGCGGAACTCACGCTCAATCACCGCTTTTTCCTGCAGTTCGTCCAGATTCTGCCAGAAGCCGACCGCCAGCCCCGCCAGATAGGCCGCGCCCAGCGCCGTAACTTCGCGCACTTCCGGGCGCTCCACGCGGGTGCCAAGAATGTCTGACTGGAACTGCATCAGGAAGTTATTCGCTACCGCGCCGCCGTCCACGCGCAGGGCGTGCAGGCGAATGCCGGAGTCGGCCTGCATCGCCTCCAGAACGTCGCGGGTTTGGTAGGCGATAGACTCCAGAGTGGCACGGATAATGTGGTTGGCGTTCACGCCGCGCGTCAGGCCGAAGATTGAGCCGCGGGCATAGGGGTCCCAGTAAGGGGCACCGAGGCCGGTAAAGGCTGGCACCACATACACGCCGTTGGTGTCTTTCACCTTGGTTGCGAAGTATTCGGAGTCGAAGGCATCGCTAATCAGCTTCATTTCGTCGCGCAGCCACTGGATGGAGGCACCCGCCATAAAGACCGCACCCTCCAGAGCGTAGTTCACCTCACCGCGCGGGCCGCAGGCAATAGTGGTCAGCAGGCCGTGCTCGGATTTCACCGCCTTCTCGCCGGTGTTCATTAGCATAAAGCAGCCGGTGCCGTAGGTGTTCTTCGCCATCCCCTCTTTCACGCACAGCTGGCCAAACAGCGCCGCCTGCTGGTCACCGGCGATACCGGCGATAGGAATACGCGTCCCGCCTTTACCGCCAATGTTGGTCTGGCCATACACTTCAGAAGACTTGCGTACCTGCGGCAGCATGGCGCGCGGGATATCCAGCGCATCCAGCATTCTGTCGTCCCAGTCCAGATCGTGGATATTAAACAGCATGGTACGAGAGGCGTTGGTGTAATCGGTAACGTGCACGCGCCCCTGGGTCATCTTCCAGATAAGCCAGGTATCCACGGTACCGAACAGCAGTTCGCCGCGCTTAGCACGCTCGCGGGAGCCCTCGACGTGATCGAGGATCCACTTCACCTTGGTGCCGGAAAAATAGGGGTCAATCACCAGGCCGGTCGTGTTGCGGATATAGTCCTCCATGCCGTCGCGCTTGAGTTTTTCGCAAATTTCCGCGGTACGACGGCACTGCCAGACGATGGCGTTGTAAATCGGTTTACCGGTTTCGCGTTCCCAGACGATGGCGGTTTCACGCTGGTTGGTGATACCGATAGCCGCAATCTGATCGGAGCTAATATCGGCTTTGGCCAGCACTTCCACCAGGGTGGAGCTCTGGGAGGCCCAGATCTCCATCGGATCGTGCTCTACCCAGCCGGGCCGCGGATAGATTTGTTCAAATTCGCGCTGAGATACGCTGACGATATTCGCGTCGTGGTCCATTACGACTGCGCGGGAGCTGGTAGTGCCCTGGTCGAGCGCAACGATATATTTTTTGTCGGTCATAGTTAGAGTCCCGTAGTCAGATTACAGCGAAGCTTTTGATTCAGTGGTGGAGAGGTTCTCTTTCTCCTCAACCACGCAGGTATCGCACGGCAGGTGGCGGCCAATGAGCTTACGATAGCCGTATGCCCCAAGAGAAGCCCCAACAATTGGGCCGAACAGCGGCACCAGGAAGTAAGGAATATCTTTAGCGCCGGTGAAGGCGACCTTACCCCAGCCTGCAAAGAAGGCGAAGGTCTTGGGTCCCAGGTCGCGTGCCGGGTTCATGGCGAAGCCGGTCAGCGGCCCCATAGAGGCGCCAATAACCGCAATCAGCAAACCAATCAGCAGCGGCGCCAGCGGGCCGCGCGGAATGCCGTTGCCGTCATCTCCCAGCGCCATAATCACACCCATCAGGATAGCGGTAATCACCATTTCAACCGCGAAGGCCTGCACAATATTGATATGCGGATTGGGGTAGGTTGAGAAAATACCTGCCAGATCGAGACTTTCGACGCTGCCGCGCACCATATGATGCGTCTGCTCGAAGTCGCTGAAAAGATTGTAATAAAGCCCGTAAACCAGTGCCGCTGCGCAAAAGGCGCCGGCAAACTGTGACAAGATAAAGGGCGCTACTTTACGCCCCTCGAAGCATGCAAACAGCCACAACGCGATGGTCACCGCCGGATTGAGATGTGCCCCGGAAACCCCTGCAGTCAGGTAGATGGCCATCGCCACGCCCAGACCCCAGATGATGCTGATTTCCCACTGCCCGAAACTGGCTCCCGCCACTTTCAGTGCAGCAACACAGCCTACTCCGAAGAAAATCAACAGCCCGGTCCCCATAAACTCGGCGATACACTGGCCTTTCAAGGTTGATGTTTCACTCATAATCGGATCCTGAAAAATAATTAATGGTTATTGTTAGCATGGCCGACATCAGCATGGCCGTGATGCCTGTATACAGGGTGTTAATTTATCGTTAACGAACAAAAACGAGAAATATCGAACTTAAAATGTGTGTGCTGTGTCAATAAAATGAGCGTTTTCGCGCCATCTTGCGCGTTTTAAGAAAGGGATGAGGGAAAGCAGGCAGCATTCTGTTAACTAAAGTATTAACAATTAAGGGGTAGATGACGCGAATGCACCAGGATGAGCCCGAAAAGTGTGTCAAACCGCAATCTACGCGGCTTGCCGCTGGACAGGGGCGGCGGGGCTCCATACAATCGGCACTACTATGTTGTGCGCGTTTTTACACGTCATCGTTCAGGTTTCCCCGGCGTTAGCTGCGCCCTGATGAAAAATGAACGATGCCGTGTAGGTGAAGCGTCGCCTTGCAATTCAGGAGAGGTATGACTATGTCATTAGAAGTGTTTGAGAAACTGGAATCGAAAGTACAGCAGGCGATTGATACCATCACCCTGCTGCAGATGGAAATTGAAGAGCTGAAAGAAAAAAACAACTCACTGTCGCAGGAAATTCAGGCTGCGCAGCATGGTCGTGAAGAGCTGGAGCGCGAAAACCATAGTCTTCGCGAACAGCAGAACGGCTGGCAGGAACGTCTGCAGGCGCTGCTGGGTCGGATGGAAGAGGTTTAATTCCCTTATCATCTCTCGTGTAGCCGCCTCGCGACATCACGACAGTTTCAGCAAGGGAAGAGTGATTAAGCCGGGTGGTTACCCGGCTTTTTATTACTCGATATCCAGCGGATCTTCAGAAAGGATAATGCCGGTATTATCGGCATAGAGATGGTCACCGGAGAAGAAGGTGACGCCGCCGAAATTGACGCGAACGTCGCTCTCGCCGATGCCGTCGCCTGCAGCGCCAACCGGAATGGCGGCAATGGCCTGAATGCCCAGGTCGAGCTCTTCAAGATCGTCCACCTGGCGCACCGCGCCGTACACCACAATCCCTTCCCATTCGTTCTGCGCTGCCAGACGCGCCAGATCGGCATCGACTAACGCACGACGCACGGAACCGCCGCCGTCTACCAGCAGAATGCGGCCACGGCCGTTCTGTTCGAGCAGATCATACAGCAACCCGTTGTCCTCGAAACATTTCACCGTGATGATTTGTCCGCCGAAGGATGACCGTCCGCCGAAGTTGGAGAACAGGGGTTCTACGACGTTGACATCTTCCTGGTAGATGTCACAAAGCTCGGAAGTATCGTATTTCATAGGCTTAGTTTCAGTTGCTGCGAGTAATTTCAGTATATCGTGCGAAAGGCGTTGTTGGCAAAATCATCAATTGTTAATTGATATTTGTCAGTTAACTTAGCGCCTGGCTAAGAACAATTCCGATGACGAACAACAGGTTAGTCAGCAGCGCCCCTTTTACCGTACGCTCAAGCATGGGCGGCATAGCCGATGCGCTCTGCTCGCGCATAACGTATCGCGCCTGTTTAATCAGCAGCGGTGCCGCCAGAATAAACAGCCAGCCCCAGAGACTTTGTAGCGAAATAAGGTTAAACAGCGCCAGACATACCAGCGCGCCCATCAGCAGACAGGCGTGATAGCGGCGGGCATTCACCGGGCCTAAACGTACCGCCAGAGTGTTTTTGCCATTCACGATGTCGCTGTCGATATCGCGCAGGTTATTAATATTAAGCACCGCCGTCGCCAGCAGGCCGCAGGCGGTTGCCGGCAGGAACAGGGCCGGGATAAGGGTGTGCGCCTGCAGATACCAGCTGCCCATCACGCTCAGCCAGCCGAAGAACACCAGTACGGAAATATCACCCAGCCCGATGTATCCGTAAGGGCGGGTGCCCACGGTATAGGTGATTGCCGCCACAATCGACAGCCCACCCAGCACCAGGAAGCCAATAAAATCCGCTGTGGTTTTACAGGCCACCGACACCAGCGCCAGGCCAGACAGACAGATCAGCACCACGGTGATAATCAGGGCGCGCTTCATCTGTGCCTGAGTGATCACCCCTTTCTGCATACCGCGCAGGGGGCCGATGCGGTCGGGTTTATCGCTGCCCTTCACCGCATCGCCGTAGTCGTTGGCGAGGTTCGACAGGATCTGCAGTAGCCCGGCGGTAATCAGCGCCAGCAGGGCCACCAGCGGATCGAAATGCCCCTGCCACCAGGCGAGAGCGGTGCCTACCACAATAGCGGCAAAGGCGAGAGGAAGGGTTTTAGGACGCAGGCTTTCCAGCCAGGCCTGCGTACGGCTGATTTCAGTCATAATAATTATGTGCCAATAAAAATGGGGCTTTTCAGCCCCATCATGTGTGATGAAAATGCAATTGCCGCGATTATAGGATAAAACGGCTCAGATCTTCATCTGCTACTAACGCATCAAGGTGCTTACTCACATAGTCAGCATCAATGGTAATGCTCTGACCATTGAGATCGCTGGCATCATAAGAGATATCTTCCATCAGGCGTTCCAGCACGGTGTGCAGACGACGCGCACCGATGTTCTCGGTGGTTTCGTTCACCTGCCATGCGGCCTGGGCAATACGCTTAATACCGTCGTCGGTAAACTCGATGTTCACCCCTTCGGTCGCCATCAGCGCTTTGTACTGCACGGTGACAGAGGCATTCGGCTCCGTCAGGATGCGCTCGAAGTCTTCGGTAGTCAGCGCCTGCAGCTCAACGCGAATCGGCAGACGACCCTGCAGCTCCGGGATCAGGTCAGACGGCTTAGCCACCTGGAAGGCGCCAGAAGCGATAAACAGAATGTGGTCGGTTTTGACCATCCCGTGCTTGGTGGAGACGGTACAACCCTCTACCAGCGGCAGCAGGTCGCGCTGTACCCCTTCGCGGGAGACATCCGGGCCGGAGGATTCGCCGCGCTTACAGATTTTGTCGATCTCGTCGATAAAGACGATGCCGTGCTGCTCTACCGCGTCGATCGCCTCCTGCTTAAGCTCTTCCGGGTTAACCAGCTTCGCCGCTTCTTCTTCAATCAGCAGTTTCATCGCGTCTTTAATTTTTAACTTCCGCGGTTTCTGCTTCTGGCCGCCCAGGTTCTGGAACATGGACTGCAGCTGGCTGGTCATCTCTTCCATACCCGGAGGTGCCATGATCTCAACGCCCATCGGCGCTGCGGCGAGGTCGATTTCGATCTCTTTGTCGTCCAGCTGGCCTTCACGCAGTTTTTTGCGGAACGCCTGACGGGCAGCAGAAGGCTCCTGCGGCTGTTCAGCCTGGCCCCAGTTATTTTTAGCCGGCGGGATCAGCGCGTCGAGAATGCGCTCTTCGGCCATCTCTTCGGCGCGATAGCGGTTTTTCTCGATGGACTGCACGCGCACCATCTTAATGGCGGAGTCGGTCAGATCGCGGATGATAGAATCCACTTCTTTACCCACATAGCCCACTTCGGTGAACTTAGTCGCTTCGACTTTAATGAAGGGCGCGTTTGCCAGCTTCGCCAGACGACGGGCAATTTCGGTTTTACCGACGCCGGTCGGGCCGATCATCAGAATATTTTTTGGGGTAACTTCGTGGCGCAGATCTTCTTCAAGCTGCATGCGACGCCAGCGGTTACGCAGGGCGATGGCGACGGAGCGTTTGGCATTGTCCTGGCCAATAATGTGTTTGTTCAGTTCGCTGACAATTTCGCGTGGGGTCATTTCAGACATGGGCGATCCTTACGCTTTGGAGTTCAATTCTTCGATGGTGTGGTTATGGTTGGTATAGATGCAGATATCGCCTGCAATATCCAATGCCTTAACCGCAATATCACGAGCGTTCATATCGGTATTTTCCAGCAGCGCGCGGGCTGCTGCCTGGGCGTACGGGCCGCCAGAGCCGATAGCAATCAGGTCGTTTTCTGGCTGCACAACGTCGCCGTTACCGGTGATAATAAGCGAGGCGTTTTCATCCGCGACGGCCAGCAGCGCTTCGAGCTTGCGCAGCATGCGGTCGGTACGCCAGTCTTTCGCCAGCTCAACGGCGGCTTTCACCAGATGTCCTTGGTGCATTTCCAGTTTACGTTCGAACAGTTCAAACAGCGTGAAGGCATCCGCGGTGCCGCCTGCAAAACCGGCGATCACTTTGTCGTTATAGAGACGGCGAACTTTTTTCACGTTGCCTTTCATGACGGTATTACCCAGCGTGGCCTGGCCATCACCGGCAATTACCACCTGACCGTTACGGCGTACACTTACTATTGTTGTCACGAGCAGACCCCCTGGTTACAAAATCGGAATAGTAGCCCCGGGACGCTGCCCGGGGCTGAATAGGATTATAGATGGGGGGGAATTTGGGGGTTTCAACCCCCGGATGCGAGTCGAATGCAGTTCGCGTGACCAGCCAGCTTCAGACGGGCAATGGTGCCGTCGGCGTTCTCTTTACCTTTGACCGGGCCAATCACCACGCGATTCCAGCCGTTATTGGTGGTAATGCGTGAGTCAAAGCCTTCGAAGGCCAGCTGGGCGCGCACCGTTTCGGCCTGCTCAGCCCCTTTAAAGGAGCCGCACTGTACCATCCAGCGGCGTTCGTCTTTCTTCTCTGCCGTCTGCTTCGGCGCCTCGGTCTCTTTCGTGACCGGCGCGGCCTGCTGCGTTTTCGGCTGTTGCGCCGTGGTGTGCGCAGGGGTTTGCAGCAGATCCTGATACGGCTGGTTTTGCCTTACCGGCTGCGTTTTCGGCTGCTGGGCTGCCTGTGTCTGAACGGTACGCGTCTGCTGCTGGGGCTGCTGATACGGTTGTTCAACCGCTCGCGGCTGGGCTTTCGGCTGCTGTACCGTCTGGTTCTGTGCCCACTGCTGTTGTTGCTGCTGCTGTTGGCGCTGACGTTGCAGCGTTTGCTGACGCTGGGCCGGCGTCTGCTCATTCCACGGCACTTCATTCAGCTGGGTAGGCTGCTGGCGCATATCGGCCTGCATCTGAGCCAGCAGCTGGCGCTGTTCGTTGGTCAGCTGGTTCGGGTTAACCACCTCTCCCCCGGCTGAGGGTTCGGTTGGCGCACGCACGCCCGGCTGGCGGCTCTCAAGCTCTTTAATATAGCGCCAGCGCTCTTCAGGCTTTGGCGGCAGACCATTACCGGCGACCTTACTGCTCTGAAGCGCCTCTGACTCTTCTTTTTTATGATGAGTAATAAAGTACAGGCCGCCAACAAAAGCCACCACGACAGCCGCGGCAATGGCGATCATCGCCGGCGAGACAGCAGGCAGGTTCCGTTGCTGCTTGCGTGGGCTACTCTTTTTGCGTCGCGAAGGTGCCGGCTGACCGCGACGTACATAATCTCGTTGTGCCACTATCGTTTCGCTGTATTTATTCGTTTGTCAGCCCGCCATGTTACTTAAGCGGCGGGCCTTTGACCAGATAAGGGAGTCTGAAAGCTGCTTACTTTACGCAGGCGCCCGCGTAGAGCCGCGCAGGATCAATTCGCAATCCAGCAAGCGTGAACCGCTGCTGACCGTCTGACCATGCAGCTGATCAAGCAAAAGGAGCATCGCTTCGCGTCCAATATCAAAACGCGGCTGGGAGACGGTGGTCAGAGGCGGATCGCAAAACTCAGACAGTGAAATGTTATCGAAGCCGATGATGGAGAGATCCTGCGGCACCCGCAGACCCCGGCGTTTTGCGCAGGAGAGGGCGCCCAGCGCCATGATATCGCTGTGGCAGAAGACGGCGGTAGGCGGCTCGGGCAGTGCCAGCAGCTTCTCCAGCGCCATTCCGCCGGCGGCATAGGTAAAATCGCCCCGCGCGATATAGTGCGGGTCCACCGTCGCTCCCGCACGGCGCAGGGCCTGCACGTAGCCCTGAAGCCGGTAGTGGCACAGGGGCATCTCTTCCGGCCCGGCGATACAGCCGATGCGTTTATGCCCCAGCTCCTGCAGATAGTTCACGGCGTTAAAGGCGGCGGTGAGGTTATCAATGTGCACCGTCGGCAGCTCCAGCTCGGGAGCAAATTCGTTCGCCATCACCATCGGCGGCAGGTTGCGCTGCTCTTCAATGCTGGCATCGAACGGCAGGCGCGAGCCGAGCAGCAGCATGCCGTCGATCTGCTTGGTGATAATTAAATCAATAAAGGTTTTTTCCTGCTGATTCTGGTGGGCGCAGTCGCCAATCAACACCAGATAGCCTTCAGCTGCCGCCGTCACTTCGATGCCGCGCAGGATTTCGCTGAAAAAGGGATCGCAGATATCGGGCACGATGACCAGGATGGTGCGGGACTCATTGCGTTTAACGTTACGCCCCATTGCCTGCGGCAGGTAACCCACCTCGAGCGCCGCCTGTTCAACGCGGTTGCGCGTAGACTGAGAGACTTTATCAGGGTTCATCAGGGCTCGGGATACGGTTGCCGTTGAGACTTTAGCTTTCAGGGCTACATCTTTCATAGTCGCCGAAGCGACCTCTTTCCTGGACTTCAACGTCTTCTCCTCACAGGCGTATCACCGCTTTTTTAATCCCACACATTTTTAGCAGATAGTTAATGGAATCGGTTACAGAAATTTCATAAAAAGTGTGATGAGCATTGAATTTTACGATCCGCCTCCCACCGTTAATCAGCTTTCGATAGGGTCGACGTCCAGCATCCACTTTACTTTGCGCGCTTCCGGCAGGGTGTTAATCAATGCCAGCGCTCCGCTGACGATGTGCTGCAGGCGAATACGCGATGGGTGCTGCAGCAGAATCTGCCAGCGATAGCGGCCGCCGCGCTTGGGTGCCAGCGCGGGCACCGGGCCTAAAATCCACAGCTGGTTATCCACCAACGGGCTGGCCTGCAGCAGATTGCGCAGCTGCTGCAGGAAGAGCGGCGCCTGCTGATTGTTAAGATCCTCAGCGCGGATAATCACATGGCTGGTCCAGGGGGGCAGCTGCATGCTCTGGCGCTCGGCCAGCGCCTGTTCGGCAAAGGCGTCGTAGCCTTTATGCAGCAGGGTTTGCAGAAGCGGGTGTTCCGGGTGGTGGGTTTGTAGCACCACTTCACCCTGTTTACCTGCCCGTCCGGCGCGACCTGCCACCTGGGTATAGAGCTGAGCAAAGCGCTCGGCGGAGCGGAAATCGGCCGAAAAGAGCGCCCCGTCCACATCCAGCAGCGCCACCAGGGTCACGTCCGGGAAGTGGTGCCCTTTTGCCAGCATCTGGGTGCCGATAAGAATACGCGCGCCGCCGCGATGCACCTCTGCCAGCTGCTGCTCAAGGGCCCCTTTGCGGCTGGTGGTGTCGCGGTCGATGCGCGACAGCGGCACGCCGGGGAAGAAGGGCGCCAGGGCCTGCTCCAGCTGCTCGGTACCCAACCCCACCGGCACCATATGCGTGGAGCCACAGGAGGGGCACTGGCGCGGGACCGGGCGCTGGCTGTCGCAGTGGTGACAGCGCAGCTGGTGCTGCGCCTGGTGCAGGGTGTAGTAGTGGTCGCAGCGCGGGCATTCGGCAATCCAGCCGCAGTCGTGGCACAGCAACGCGGGCGCAAAGCCGCGGCGGTTCAGGAATAAGATCACCTGATTATCTGCCTGCAGATGCTGGCGCATGCGGGTTATCAGCGCCGGGGCCAGCCCGGCCTGAATCTGCTGGCCTTTGAGATCCAGCACGTGCTGGATGGCCGGGCGAGCATTCCCCGCGCGGCGCGTCAGGCGCAGCATGTGATATTTACGCTGGCGCACGTTGTGCAGCGTCTCCAGCGCCGGGGTGGCGGAACCCAGAATAATAGGGATCTGCTCGCTGTGGGCGCGGAACACCGCCAGGTCGCGGGCATGATAGCGCCAGCCCTCCTGCTGCTTATAAGAGCTATCGTGCTCTTCGTCTATCACGATGACGCCAAGATTTTTAAAGGGCGTAAACAGGGAGGAGCGGGTACCGATCACAATCGCCGCTTCGCCGTTTTTGGCTTTTAGCCAGGCGCTGAGGCGCTCGCTGTCGTTAAGTCCGGAGTGCAGCACCTCAACCGGCGCATTAAAACGCTCGCGGAAACGGGCGATGGTTTGCGGGGTCAGGCCAATCTCCGGCACCATCACCAGCGCCTGCTTGCCCTGGGCGAGGACGTTTTCCAGCACGCTCAGGTAAACTTCCGTTTTACCAGAGCCGGTAACGCCCGCCAGCAGCCAGGCGGAGAAGTGGTCGGAGGCGCTTTTGATGGCGCCCACCGCGGTTGCCTGCTCGGTATTAAGACGCAGCCGCTCGCCGGGCACGGAAAAGCCGTCGCGCCAGTCCTGAATGGCGGGCGCCTGGCTTGCCAGTTCGCTCAGCCCCTTTTTACGCAGCGCCTGCAGCGCCGCGTCGTTAAATTCGAGATCGTCAACCTGATGGCGCCAGATGTGCCCCTGACGCAGCGCCGCCAGCGCCTGCTGTTGCTTGGGCGAGCGCTTCAGACTGTTAATATCCACCGCCTGCCCCTGCTCGGTGGCGAACCAGTACCACACCGGCGCGTGGCTGGCGATTTTGCCCTGGCGCAGCAGGATGGGCAGGGCGTGGAACAGGACGTCGCCGATGGGGTGGTGGTAATAGTCGGCGGCCCAGAGCAGGAGTCGCCAGACGCTATCGGAAAACACCGGCTCGTCGTCCAGCACCTCAACCACATTTTTCAGATCGGCGATCGGCAGCTCGCTTTTTTCGCTCACCGCGACCACAATACCCACGCGCTGCTGTTTGCCAAAGGGCACGTTGACGCGACAGCCCGCCTTTGCCGTCATGCCGTCGGGCAGCAGATAGTCAAAGGTGCGTGGAAGCGGAACGGGCAGGGCAACGTGAGCAACGGGCATCGAATCTTCCTGACTTGAAAAGTGGCGCGTTAGTATACACATTAGTGAAAGAGGGCGTGCGGATCAGTTTGCATAGGCTGGTTAAATTCTGTATGATTCGCCGCCTTTGGTGCACTTTGCGCCAAAGAACTTACATTCAACATCGCGTGGTGTCTGGCGTTAGGGCTGGAAGAGCGACGCGGCCTTAACTGAGGTTCTCCCATGAAAAAAGATATTCACCCGAAATACGAAATGATTACTGCAAACTGCTCTTGCGGTAACTCTATCCAGATCCGCTCCACCGTGGGTCACGATCTGAACCTGGACGTTTGCGCTAAATGCCACCCGTTCTACACTGGTAAGCAGCGTGATGTTGCAACCGGTGGCCGTGTTGACCGCTTCAACAAGCGTTTCAGCATCCCGGGCGCGAAATAAGCATCCGAAAAAAAGGCGCCTGACGGCGCCTTTTTTGTCTCTGCAAATCAGTATTCCCACGTATCCGGGTCGATACCCAGTTCACGCATGATCACCTTCGCCTCTTCCGGAATTTCATCGCTACGCTCTTTGCGCAGGTCTTCGTCATTTGGCAAAGGCTGGCCGGTAAACGCGTGCAGAAACGCTTCGCACAGCAGTTCGCTGTTGGTAGCGTGACGCAGGTTGTTCACCTGACGACGCGTGCGTTCATCGGTGAGGATCTTTAACACCTTCAGAGGAATGGAAACCGTAATTTTTTTTACTTGTTCACTCTTCTTACCGTGCTCAGCGTAGGGGCTGATATATTCGCCGCTCCATTCAGCCATGAGATACCTTTAATCCTCTCAGTCATTAATATGAGGCCGACACCGCAGCGGTTCGCCGGGTAGCGCGCCATAATCTCGCGTAGTTTACCGTAGAGACGCCATCGTGACACGGATTTGCCTCTGCGTTATGCGCTAAAGCATATAATTTTAACGGCTATTTGCGCATTGCTCAATCTATACGCAAAGAAGTTTAGATGTCCAGATGTATTGACGTCTATATAATGAGTGTTTACTCTGGTGCCTGACTTTTCATCCCATAAGCCAGGAAGCCTTCACCATGACGCGTAAACAGGCCACCATCGCAGTGCGTAGCGGATTGAATGACGACGAGCAGTACGGCTGCGTCGTTCCGCCGATTCATCTCTCCAGTACTTATAACTTCACCGGATTTAATGAACCGCGCGCGCATGACTACTCGCGTCGTGGCAACCCTACGCGTGATGTTACCCAGCGTGCGCTGGCGGAGCTGGAAGGTGGTGCAGGTGCGGTACTGACTAATACCGGCATGTCGGCTATTCACCTGGTGACCACCGTCTTCCTGAAGCCTGGCGATCTGCTGGTGGCGCCGCACGACTGCTACGGCGGCAGCTACCGCCTGTTCGACAGCCTGGCGAAGCGCGGCTGCTATCGCGTGCGCTTTGTCGATCAGGGCGATGAGCAGGCGCTTAAACAGGCGCTGGCAGAGAAGCCAAAGCTGGTTTTAGTCGAAAGCCCGAGCAACCCGCTGCTGCGCGTGGTAGACATTGCAAAAATTTGTCAGCTCGCAAGGGATGCGGGAGCGATAAGTGTAGTGGATAATACCTTCCTCAGTCCGGCGCTACAGAACCCGCTGGCGCTGGGTGCGGATCTGGTATTGCATTCATGTACTAAATACCTGAACGGCCACTCGGACGTGGTAGCCGGGGTGGTGATTGCCAAAGATCCGGAGCTTGTCACCGAACTGGCATGGTGGGCGAATAATATTGGCGTCACCGGCAGCGCCTTTGACAGCTACCTGCTGCTGCGCGGGCTGCGTACGCTGTCGCCGCGCATGGAAGTGGCCCAACGCAATGCCCAGGCGATTGTCGATTTCCTGAAGACGCAGCCGCTGGTGAAAAAGCTCTATCATCCGTCGCTGCCGGAAAATCAGGGGCACGAGATTGCGGCCCGTCAACAGAAGGGCTTCGGGGCGATGTTAAGTTTTGAACTGGATGGCGACGAGCAGACGCTGCGTCGCTTCCTGAGCGGGCTGTCGCTGTTTACGCTGGCGGAATCTTTAGGGGGAGTCGAAAGCTTAATCTCCCACGCCGCAACAATGACGCACGCAGGCATGGCGCCAGAAGCGCGTGCCGCCGCCGGGATCTCTGAGACGCTGTTGCGCATCTCGACCGGTATTGAAGATTGTGAAGATTTAATTGCCGATCTGGAAAATGGCTTCCGGATCGCAGCCAAGGGGTAATCATGAGTGTGATAGCGCAGGCAGGGGCGAAGGGTCGTCAACTGCACAAGTTTGGTGGTAGTAGTCTTGCTGATGTGAAATGTTACCTGCGGGTTGCGGGTATCATGGCGGAATATTCGATGCCGGAAGACATGATGGTTGTCTCCGCGGCGGGCAGCACCACCAACCAGTTGATTAGCTGGCTGAAGTTAAGCCAGACCGATCGCCTTTCTGCGCATCAGGTTCAACAGTCGTTACGCCGTTACCAGAGCGAGCTGATCGCCGGCCTGCTGCCTGCCGAGGTGGCGGATGGCCTGATTAGCACCTTTATTCAGGACCTCGAACGCCTGGCGGCGCTGCTCGACAGCGGCATCACCGACGCGGTGTATGCGGAAGTGGTCGGCCACGGTGAAGTCTGGTCCGCGCGCCTGATGGCGGCAGTGCTGCAACAGCAGGGGCTGGAGGCCGCGTGGCTCGACGCGCGCGACTTCCTGCGCGCCGAGCGTGCCGCCCAGCCGCAGGTAGACGAAGGCCTCTCTTATCCGCTGCTGCAACAGTTGCTGGTGCAGCATCCGGGTAAACGCATTGTGGTCACCGGCTTTATCAGCCGCAGCAACGCGGGTGAAACCGTGCTGCTGGGGCGTAATGGCTCCGACTATTCAGCAACTCAGATCGGTGCCCTGGCGGGGGTCTCCCGCGTCACCATCTGGAGTGACGTGGCCGGGGTCTACAGCGCCGACCCGCGCAAAGTGAAAGATGCCTGCCTGCTGCCG
>DKMV01000114.1:0-169 GCA_002469605.1 Leclercia sp. UBA7405 | reverse complement strand
AGGCCAGCGAGCTGGCGCGTCTGGCGGCGCCGGTCCTGCACGCTCGTACCCTGCAGCCGGTTTCCGGCAGCGATATCGACCTGCAGCTGCGCTGTAGCTATACCCCGGATCAGGGCTCAACCCGCATCGAGCGCGTGCTGGCCTCCGGGACCGGGGCGCGTATCGTGAC
>DKMV01000231.1:20941-29724 GCA_002469605.1 Leclercia sp. UBA7405 | reverse complement strand
TGGGGGCACTGGGTGACGAAGCTGGTCATGCGTTGGTCCGGCTTAAATGGCCGTAGTCTAGCGCATGCACGCCAGTGAGCTGCAGTGGAGAACGGCCGAGTTGATTGCTCGGCCAGAGACTTTAATCACAGCCGACGGGTGCCGGTAATTCGCACCCAACCGTCTTTGTCCGCCGTCGCATCAAGCTCGAATTGATCTGCATAGGCGGCACGGACCTCTTCAGCCTGCTCAGCCAATACTCCCGACAGGGCCAGACGGCCGCCGGGCTTGACCCTTTCGATGATACTCGGTGCCAGTGCCACCAGCGGGCCGGCGAGGATGTTGGCGACCACCACGTCAGCCTGGCCATCGGGAAGCTGCTCGGGCAGATAGAGCGGGAAGCGTGCTGGGTCGATGCCGTTGCGCCCGGCATTGTCACGCGACGCCTCGAGCGCCTGTACGTCGATGTCGGTTCCCACCGCTTGCTTCGCCCCTAAAAGCAGCGCAGCAATGGCCAAAATGCCGGAGCCACAGCCGAAATCCAGCACGTCCAAACCATCTAGCGGCTGCGCGTCCAGCCACTCCAGACAGAGCGCCGTGGTCGGGTGAGTGCCGGTGCCAAAGGCTAGGCCGGGATCGAGCGATAGGTTCACCGCGTCCGGCTCTGGAGCAGCATGCCAGCTCGGCACGATCCACAGGCGACTGCCGAAACGCATCGGGTGGAAGCTGTCCATCCAGCTGCGTTCCCAATCCTGGTCTTCGATCCGTTCAAGCTGGTAGTCGGGCAACTCGCCGCCTGTTAGTAGCTGCAGGTGGGCCAGGAGGTTGGTTTCGTCGGTATCGCCTTCGAATAGCGCCAGCAAATGTGTGTGCGACCACAGCGGAGTGGTGTTGAGATCGGGCTCGAATATTGGTTGATCTTCGGCGTCCATAAAGGTTACGGACACTGCGCCAACGCCCAATAGTGCGTCTTCGAGGGCTTCAGCCTGTTCCGGTGAGATGGCGAGACGAAGTTGTAGCCAGGGCATTGGGGCCTCTCGGAGCGAACGGCCGGGATAGCCGGCCGGGGAAAAGTCGAAATATTACTGGAGCGTGCGTGCAGCTTCCATCCGGCTGAAGCCAGAAACGACAAGGGCTGCCAATCGGCAGCCCTTGTCGATGTCAGCACTGGATCAGTGCTTGTCCATTCCCAGCTTCTTTTCCAGGTAATGGATGTTCACGCCGCCTTTGCAGAAGCCGTCATCACGGACCAGATCCCGATGCAGCGGGATATTAGTCTTGATGCCGTCGACAACGATTTCGTCCAGAGCGTTGCGCATGCGAGCCATGGCTTCTTCGCGTGTCGCGCCGTAGGTGATCAGCTTGCCGATCAGCGAATCGTAATTCGGTGGCACCGAATAACCGCTGTACAGGTGTGAATCGACCCGGACGCCATTGCCGCCAGGCGCGTGGAAGTGCTTCACCTTGCCAGGGCTGGGCAGGAAGTTCGAGGGATCTTCGGCGTTGATCCGACATTCCAGGGAGTGCCCGCGAATGACCACGTCTTCCTGCTTGATCGACAATTTGTTGCCGGCAGCGATGCTTAGCATCTCCTTGACGATGTCAATGCCAGTGACCATTTCGGTTACCGGGTGCTCTACCTGAACGCGCGTGTTCATTTCGATGAAGTAGAAGCGACCGTCTTCGTAAAGGAACTCGAAGGTACCGGCGCCGCGGTAGCCGATCTCGACGCAGGCATCGGTACAGCGCTTGAGCACTTCGGCACGTGCTTTTTCGTCGATATAGGGGGCAGGAGCTTCTTCCAGAACCTTCTGATGGCGGCGCTGCAGCGAGCAGTCGCGGTCGCCCAGATGCACAGCGTTGCCCTGTCCATCGGACAGCACCTGAACTTCGACGTGGCGCGGATTGCCCAGGAATTTCTCGAGATAGACCATCGGATTGCCGAACGCCGCGCCCGCTTCGGTACGGGTCAGCTTGGCCGACTTGATCAGGTCTTCTTCCTTGTGGACCACGCGCATGCCGCGACCGCCACCGCCGCCTGCTGCCTTGATGATCACTGGATAGCCGACTTCGCGTGCGATGCGCAGCGCTTCGGTTTCATCTTCCGGTAGCGGTCCCTCTGAACCCGGCACCACAGGCACACCTGCTTTGATCATGGCTTCCTTGGCAGAGACCTTGTCGCCCATCAGGCGAATGGTGTCGGCTTTCGGGCCGATGAAGATAAAGCCAGAGCGTTCAACCTGCTCGGCAAAATTGGCGTTCTCAGAGAGGAAGCCGTAACCCGGGTGAATAGCCACCGCGCCGGTGATTTCAGCGGCGCTGATGATAGCCGGGATATTTAGATAGCTTTTTACGGACGGAGCCGGGCCAATACAGACCGTCTCATCCGCCAGTAATACGTGTTTCAGATCGCGATCCGCGCTTGAGTGCACGGCGACGGTCTTGATGCCCAGTTCTTTACAGGCACGAAGGATTCGCAGGGCAATCTCGCCGCGGTTGGCGATAACAATTTTATCCAGCATGTTCGCCTCGTTACTCGATGACGACCAGCGGCTCGTCAAATTCTACCGGCTGACCACTTTCGACCAGAATCGCTTTCACAGTACCCGATTTGTCTGCTTCGATTTGGTTCATCATTTTCATGGCTTCAACGATGCACAGGGTATCGCCCGCGTTAACTTTCTGGCCGACTTCGATGAACGCTTTAGCGTCCGGGCTCGGCGTGCGGTAGAAAGTACCGACCATTGGGGAACGTACGATGTGACCACTGATTTCCGCTGCTGCTGGCGCTTCCATTGCTGGAGTATTAGCTGGAGCAACGGCGTTAGACAGAGCTGGCTGCTGCATCATTGGTGCAGCATAAGCCTGTTGCATTACCGGGTAGCCCGCGTTTGGCGCGGCACGGCTGATGCGTACAGACTCTTCGCCTTCAGAAATTTCCAGTTCGGAGATGCCTGATTCTTCAACCAGCTCGATCAGTTTTTTAATCTTACGAATATCCATGAGTGGGTTCCGTACTCTTTGTTTAGTGTGATTGTGACAGGCGTTTTACCGCTGTCTGTAAAGCGAATGAATAACCGTCCGCACCCAGTCCGCAGATGACGCCAGCGGCGATATCAGACAGATACGAGTGGTGGCGGAACGGCTCCCGCGCATGCACGTTGCTGAGGTGAATCTCGATAAACGGAATGCTCACCGCCAACAGCGCGTCACGAAGCGCGACACTGGTGTGCGTAAACGCGGCCGGATTGATCAGGATATAGTCAACAGTGTCTTTAGCCTGATGAATTCGGTCGATGAGTGCGTACTCCGCGTTTGACTGAAAATGGTCAATATCCACACCGAGCGCTGCCGCTTCTGTACTCAGCCGGTTAACAATTTCTGTTAACGTCAGCGTGCCGTACTTCTCCGGCTCACGGGTGCCGAGCATGTTCAGGTTCGGTCCGTTCAAAACTAAGATGTGAAATTTTCCAGCCATTGTGCCGCTATCTCCTGCGATTCTCAGGTAAAAAACAAAATATACCTTAGATGCGCGATTGTCACCCTTTCAGAGGCGAAAAACCCCTGTCCGGAAAACCGAAGTCGCACATTATAACGATTTCGTGGCATTTGGCAGCTAAATACTGGTCTTATCAGGGAAGATTATCAACCGCTATCCGAAAAAGATTCACGGTTGATAACTATTCTGCGGGAATACGCACAGTTTAACGAACTATCGTAACCATTGGCGGAACTTCTTGTAACGCCACGCCAACAGCGCCAGCGCCAGCAGTGCGTAGATGACGGGCTGAGGGGAGAGGATCTTCACCGACCACAGGTAATGGATGGGTGCCAGGATCGCCACCAGATAGACGAAATTATGCAACAGTTGCCAGCGTCGGCCCAGTTTTCGCTGCGCGTACTGGGTTGAGGTTAAGGTTAAGGCCAGCAAAATAATCCAGCTTATGACCCCCAGGGTTAAATAGGGGCGGCTGACCAGTTCACTGCCCAGTAGCGCCAGATTGTTAATCCCCAGCTCCAGCAGCGCATAGCTGGTGAGATGAAGCGTTGCCCAGGCGAAACACCATAAGCCCAGCAGGCGTCGGGTACGAATCAATAGCGGCTGTTTAGCGTAACGCGCCAGCGGGGAGACCAGCAAGCTGGCCAGCAGGAATTTAAGAGCCATCCTACCCGTAAAATGCTGAATATCTTTCGCCGGATCGGCGCTAAACCCACCGTGGCTGGCGGCCCAGAAGAGCCAGATTAAGGGGAGGATCCCCGCAAGATGCAGGGCCACCTTCAGCCAGGTTATCTGTTTCAGGGTTAACCGCACTAGAAGCTCTCCCGTAAGTCGAGCCCGCGATAGAGTGAAGCCACCTGGTCGGCATAGCCGTTAAACAGCAGTGTTGGCTGGCGCTTCACATCCAGCGCGCCGCCGGAACCGATCACGCGCTCGGTGGCCTGCGACCAGCGGGGGTGATCCACATGGGGATTGACGTTGGCGTAGAACCCATATTCATCCGGCGCCGCGAGGTTCCAGGTGGTGGGCGGACGCTCGCGGGTCAGCTTGATGCTGACGATGGATTTGATCCCCTTAAAGCCATATTTCCACGGCACGGTTAAGCGAATGGGGGCCCCGTTCTGCGGCGGGAGCGCCTTTCCATAGACCCCGACGCTGAGCAGGGTGAGGGGATGCATGGCCTCGTCAAGACGCAGACCCTCTACATAGGGGTATTCCATGCCGCCGCCGATAAAGCGGTCTTTCTGGCCGGGCATCTGCTCCGGGGCGTAAAGCGTCTGGAAGGCGACATATTTGGCATTGCTGGTGGGCTCCACCATCGCCAGCAGCTTGTGCAGCGGGAAGCCAATCCACGGCACTACCATCGACCAGGCCTCCACGCAGCGCATGCGGTAAATGCGCTCCTCCAGCGGGAAACGGGTAGTCAGGTCGTGATGATCGAGCGTCAGGGGCTTCGCCACTTCGCCGTCAATTGTCAGCGTCCAGGGATCGGTCTTCATGCTGCCGGCGTTGGCGGCCGGATCGGCTTTATCGAGGCCAAATTCATAGAAGTTGTTATAGCCGGTGATCTTATCTTCCGGCGTCAGGGGCAGATTGCTGTGCCACTGTGCAGGCTGGGTAAAGGTCAGCGGCTTGCCGGCGGGCGCTTTCGGGCGATCGTTGCCTTTAAACCAGTCGAGCAGATCGGCATGCGCCGCAGGGGAAAGAGTAAGTGCAGTGGCGCTGATGCCAAGCATTTTCAGGATCTGGCGGCGCTGGAGCATAAAGACCGATTCAGCGGTGACATCGGCTTCCGTCAGTTTTTTCGTTTTCATGGCATCCTCCGACATGCGTTTTGTTAAGCATGACGGAGGAGTGGGGTTAACGCGAATATGTCACGAAAAATTGAAGATTAAGCAATCTTAACCAGGGTTCGGCCCTGGAACTGATTGCCGATGATTTTCGCGGCATATTCCGGCGCCTCTTGCAGACTGATCTGGGTGGCGCTCTGGTCAAAGAAGGATTCTGGCAGATCGCGTACCAGGCGCTCCCATGCCTGGGCGCGGCGTGCCGCCGGTGCCATGACCGAATCTACTCCCTGCAAACGCACATTACGCAGAATAAACGGCATCACCGTGGTTGGCAGGGCAAAGCCGCCCGCCAGGCCACAGGCCGCCACACAGCCGCCGTAGTTCATCTGCGCCAGCACTTTCGCCAGCACTTTGTCGCCCACGGTATCGACAGCCCCGGCCCAGAGCTGTTTTTCCAGCGGGCGGGTCTCATTGAACTCATCGCGACCCAGAATACGGCTTGCGCCCAGGGTGCGCAGATAATCATGGGTGCTCTCGCGACCAGAGACCGCCACCACCTGATAACCAAGCTTGTGCAGCAGGGCAACCGCCGTGCTGCCCACGCCGCCGCTGGCGCCGGTGACCAGAATCTCTCCTGATTCCGGACGCACGCCGGCCTCTTCCAGCGCCATCACGCAGAGCATGGCGGTAAAGCCAGCGGTGCCGATAATCATCGCTTTACGACCATCAAGGCCTTTTGGCATAGGCACCAGCCAGTCGCCTTTCACGCGCGCCTGGTCAGCCAGACCGCCCCAGTGATTTTCACCTACGCCCCAGCCGGTGAGCAGGACCTGCTGCCCTACATGAAAGCGCGGATCTTCGCTCGCGTGCACGCGGCCCGCGAAGTCGATACCCGGAACCATTGGGAAATTGCGAATAATTTTACCCGTGCCGGTAATGGCAAGCGCGTCCTTATAATTTAGACTGGACCAGTCGATATCAACGGTCACATCCCCTTCAGGCAGATGGCTCGCTTCAATGGACTGGACTGAGGCAAGGGTTTTGCCGTCCTGCTGTTCTAAGATCAATGCCTGCATACAGGTTCCTTACTAAGCATGATGATGGGAAAATAATTTCTGACGACTATACTCGCTCATTGAAACGCCATGCCGATTTAACGCAATAAATTGCCAGATCCGCCAGGTTTGGTAGTATGCCGCTGCTTAAAGCAAGTTAGTGCTTACTTGCTACCTTCATTCATTCACGGAGTAATCTCAAGGATGCGATTATCGACGAAGTTTTCCGCTTTTATCACGTTGCTGACCGGCCTAACCATCTTTGTCATTCTGATTGGCTGCTCGCTGAGCTTCTACAATGCCATTCAGGATAAGCTGGTAAACCGCGTTCATGCCGTGGCTTCGGTAATCGACTCCCGGCTCGTCAGTACGCCGTTTGCGGGGATCTCCCTCCAGTTAGACGAGCTGATGGCACCGGTCGACATCGCCCAGGTGACCGTAAAGCAAGGGGCCAAAACCCTGTTAAGCCATAAGCGGCCGGGCAGCTACCATCCGGCAGGCGTACAAATACAGTATCGTGAGTTACAGGTGCCCTCGCTTAAAAATCCGGGCATGACGATCGGGCTGGTCTACCTGGATCCCATGAACAGCTACTTCCACTCGCTGTTGACCACCGCCCCCCTGACGATAGCAGTCGCGTTTATTGTGCTGCTGATTTTGCTGGCCGTGCGCTGGCTGCGCCGTCAGCTCTCCGGGCAGGAGCTACTGGAAACGCGTTCGGTACGTATCCTGAACGGTGAGCGCGGTGCCCACGTGCGCGGCTCCATCTATGAATGGCCGGCACGCGCCAGCAGCGCGCTGGATGTGCTGTTATCAGAAATTCAGTTTGCCAGCGACCAGCGCAGCCGGATGGATACGCTGATCCGCTCCTATGCCGCCCATGACAATAAAACCGGCCTCAATAACCGTCTCTTCTTTGATAATCAGCTGGCGACGCTGCTCGAAGATCCGGAGAAAGTGGGATCGCACGGCATCGTGATGATGGTCCGCCTGCCAGATTTTGATCTGCTGAAGGATAACTGGGGGCTGGCCGTGGCAGAAGAGAACCGCTTCACCCTCATCAATCTGCTCTCTACCTTTATTATGCGTTATCCAGGGGCGCTGCTGGCGCGCTATCACCGCAGCGATTACGCGGTGCTGCTTCCCCATCGCACCTTAAAAGAATCTGAAAGTATCGCCAGCCTGCTGCTCAAAACCGTGGATGCGCTGCCGGCCAGTAAAATGCTGGATCGGGATGATATGGTGCATATTGGCATCTGCGCCTGGCGCGGCGGGCAGTCCGTTGAGCAGGTGATGGAGCATGCGGAGGTCGCCACCCGCAATGCCGTACTGCAGGGGGCGAACGGCTGGACGGTATACGACGACTCCCTGCCCGAAAAGGGGCGTGGTAACGTGCGCTGGCGAACCCTAATCGAACAGATGCTCAGCCGCGGCGGTCCGCGCATTTATCAGAAGCCTGCCGTTATGAAAGACGGTATGGTGCATCATCGTGAACTGCTGTGCCGCCTTTTTGATGGCAATGAAGAGGTGGTGTCAGCGGAGTATCTGCCGATAATTCAGCAGTTTGGTCTGTCGGAAGAGTACGACCGCCAGCAAATCTCCCGGCTATTGCCGTTCCTCTCCTACTGGCCAGAGGAGAATCTGGCACTGGAGATCACGGTAGAGTCGCTTATTCGCCCGCGTTTTCAGCGCTGGCTGCGCGATATTTTAATGCAGTGTGAAAAATCACAGCGAAAACGGATTATTTTTGAACTTGCTGAGGCAGATGTCTGTCAACATATCAGCCGTTTACAGCCGGTGGTGCGGCTGGTAACTGCGCTGGGTGCCCGCGTGGCGGTCACCCAGGCGGGGTTAACCCTCGTCAGCACCAGCTGGATCAAGGCTCTGGATGTGGCGCTGTTGAAGCTGCATCCGGGACTAGTAAGGAATATCGAAAAGCGCACCGAAAACCAGCTGCTGGTTCAGAGCCTGGTAGAGGCGTGCAAAGGAACACAAACCCGGGTATTTGCCACAGGTGTGCGTTCTCGCAGTGAATGGCAGACGTTGACAGAGCGCGGCGTAGCTGGTGGTCAGGGGGATTTTTTTGCAGCCTCTCAGCCGCTTGACAGTAATGTGAAAAAATATTCGCAAAGATACTCTGTTTAACCTGCCGTTTAATTTGTTTTCACGTAGAATATCGCGCCTGTAGCTTGAGTATGACGAGCAAAAAGACAGTGAACGACCTTTGATTGTTTACAAATGAAAGTGAGGAACGCGCTGGTTACTCAGTCCTGAGGGAGTCAGGAGTTGAATTTGTAGCAAAGGAAACGTACTGCACTAATTTTCACCGTAGCAGGCGATTTTTGCGCCTTGTCGCTGCTGCGCGTGGTTGGTAAAGTAAGCGGATTTTGTTTTCCGCCCCAGCTTTCAGGATTATCCCTTAGTATGTTGAAAAAATTTCGTGGCATGTTTTCCAATGAC
>DKMV01000231.1:417-20828 GCA_002469605.1 Leclercia sp. UBA7405 | reverse complement strand
CTTGTCCATTGACCTGGGTACCGCGAATACCCTTATTTATGTAAAAGGACAAGGCATCGTACTGAATGAGCCTTCCGTTGTGGCCATTCGTCAGGATCGTGCTGGTTCACCGAAAAGCGTGGCGGCCGTTGGTCATGACGCTAAGCAGATGCTTGGCCGTACCCCGGGCAATATCGCAGCTATTCGTCCGATGAAAGATGGCGTAATCGCTGACTTCTTCGTGACTGAAAAAATGCTCCAGCACTTCATCAAACAGGTGCACAGCAATAGCTTCATGCGTCCAAGCCCGCGTGTTCTGGTCTGTGTGCCGGTTGGCGCAACCCAGGTTGAACGCCGTGCTATTCGTGAATCTGCCCAGGGCGCCGGTGCGCGTGAAGTCTTCCTGATCGAAGAGCCGATGGCTGCGGCTATTGGCGCAGGCCTGCCGGTTTCCGAAGCAACCGGTTCTATGGTGGTGGATATCGGTGGCGGTACCACTGAAGTGGCCGTTATCTCCCTGAACGGGGTGGTGTACTCCTCTTCCGTACGTATTGGTGGTGACCGTTTCGACGAAGCCATCATTAATTATGTGCGCCGTAACTACGGCTCTCTGATCGGTGAAGCTACCGCAGAGCGTATCAAACACGAAATTGGTTCTGCCTACCCGGGCGACGAAGTGCGCGAGATCGAAGTGCGCGGTCGTAACCTGGCAGAGGGTGTGCCACGTGGCTTTACCCTGAACTCCAACGAAATCCTCGAAGCGCTGCAGGAACCACTGACCGGCATCGTGAGCGCGGTGATGGTTGCCCTGGAACAGTGCCCGCCGGAACTGGCTTCTGATATCTCCGAGCGCGGTATGGTTCTGACCGGTGGTGGTGCGCTGCTGCGTAACCTCGACCGCCTGTTGATGGAAGAGACAGGTATTCCTGTCGTAGTTGCAGAAGATCCACTGACTTGCGTAGCCCGTGGCGGCGGCAAGGCGCTGGAGATGATCGACATGCACGGCGGCGACTTGTTCAGCGAAGAATAGTCGGAAGTGAAAGGGTAGCGGATGCTACCCTTTCTCTCTGACGCGAGAGTACGCATAGCCTATGAAGCCAATTTTTAGCCGTGGCCCGTCGCTACAGTTTCGCCTTATTCTGGCGTTGCTGGTGGCGCTCGGCGTCATTATTGCCGATAGCCGCCTCGGTACGTTCAGCCAGATCAGAACGTACATGGATACCGCCGTTAGCCCTTTCTACTTTATATCAAATGGTCCCCGTGAATTACTCGACAGCGTTTCGCAAACTTTGTCGTCACGTGACCAGCTCGAACTTGAAAACCGCGCATTACGGCAGGAACTGCTGCTGAAAAACAGCGAGCTGCTGATGCTGGGCCAGTATCGCCAGGAGAACGCTCGCCTGCGTGAGCTGCTGGGCTCGCCGCTGCGTCAGGATGAACAGAAGATGGTGACCCAGGTCATCTCCACCGTTAACGATCCCTATAGCGATCAGGTGGTGATCGACAAGGGTAGCGTCAACGGTGTGTATGAAGGGCAGCCGGTCATCAGCGATAAAGGCGTGGTCGGGCAGGTGGTTGCCGTTGCCAAGCTGACCAGCCGCGTGCTGCTGATCTGCGACGCCTCTCACGCGCTGCCGATTCAGGTGCTGCGTAACGATATTCGCGTTATTGCTGCCGGTAACGGCTGCAGCGAAGATCTGCAGCTGGAGCATCTGCCAGGCAATACTGATATTCGCGTCGGCGACGTGCTGGTGACATCCGGCCTCGGCGGCCGGTTCCCGGAAGGTTATCCGGTCGGCGTCGTGTCGTCAGTCAAGGTAGATACCCAGCGAGCCTATACGGTCATTCAGGCGCGTCCGACTGCCGGGCTGCAGCGTCTGCGCTACCTGCTGCTGCTGTGGGGAGCAGATAAAAATGGCGATATGCCGATGGCACCGGATGAGGTACATCGCGTAGCGAACGAGCGTCTGATGCAGATGATGCCTCAGGTGCTGCCTGCGCCAGACGCGATGGGGCCACCCGCTCCGGTACCGGCTCCGGCAACGGGGCTGACTCAGCCGCCACCGCAGCTCTCCCCGGGAGGGCAATAGTGGCAAGCTATCGTAGCCAGGGACGCTGGGTTATCTGGCTCTCGTTTTTAGTCGCGCTGTTGCTGCAAATCATGCCCTGGCCGGACGACATTCTCGTTTTCCGGCCAAACTGGGTGCTGCTCATTCTTCTCTACTGGATCCTCGCCCTGCCGCATCGCGTAAATGTGGGCACAGGTTTTGTGATGGGTGCCATACTGGATCTCATTAGTGGCTCTACGCTTGGCGTACGCGCGTTGTCCATGAGTATCATCGCTTATCTGGTCGCACTAAAATTCCAGCTCTTTCGTAATCTGGCGCTCTGGCAACAGGCGCTGGTGGTTATGCTGTTATCACTTGCCGCGGATATCATTGTTTTCTGGGCCGAGTTTTTAGTGATAAACGTCTCTTTCCGCCCGGAAGTGTTCTGGAGTAGTGTAGTTAACGGTGTGCTCTGGCCATGGCTGTTCCTGCTCATGCGTAAAGTTCGCCAGCAATTTGCCGTGCAATAAAAGGTTTCTATGACGTCTATCTATCTTGCTTCCGGCTCCCCGCGTCGCCAGGAATTACTGACGCAGTTGGGTGTGACCTTTGAACGCATCGTTACCGGTATCGAAGAAGCGCGTGCCGGCGGCGAAAGCGCACAGCAGTATGTTTCCCGCCTTGCGCGGGAGAAAGCGCAGGCCGGGGTGGCACAAACCCCGCGTGACCTGCCGGTACTGGGGGCAGATACCATCGTTATTCTCAACGGAGAAGTGCTTGAGAAGCCGCACGATGCCGATCATGCAGCACGCATGCTGCGCAAATTGTCCGGCCATACGCACCAGGTGATGACCGCCGTCGCCATCGCCGACAGCCAGCAGGTGCTGGATTGTCTGGTGGTCACGGAGGTCACGTTCAGAGTGCTGACTGAAGAGGATATCGCGGCCTATATCGCCAGCGGTGAACCAATGGATAAAGCAGGTGCATACGGTATTCAAGGGCTGGGTGGCTGTTTTGTCAGGAAGATCAATGGCAGCTATCACGCCGTAGTCGGCTTACCGCTGGTAGAAACGTATGAGTTGCTGAGCAATTTTAACTCACTGCGTGAGGGAAGGGATAATTATGACGGCTGAATTGTTGGTAAACGTAACGCCATCGGAAACCCGGGTGGCTTACATCGATGGCGGTATTCTTCAGGAAATCCATATTGAGCGCGAAGCGCGACGCGGAATAGTAGGCAATATCTACAAAGGTCGTGTCAGTCGTGTACTACCGGGTATGCAGGCGGCATTTGTAGATATTGGCCTGGATAAGGCCGCCTTCCTTCATGCTTCCGACATCATGCCGCATACCGAATGCGTGGCGGGGGAAGAGCAAAAGCAGTTTGCCGTTCGTGATATCTCTGAGCTGGTGCGCCAGGGCCAGGACTTAATGGTGCAGGTGGTGAAAGATCCGCTCGGCACCAAAGGGGCACGCCTGACCACCGACATTACGCTGCCTTCCCGCTATCTGGTCTTTATGCCGGGCGCCTCGCACGTTGGCGTCTCCCAGCGTATCGAGAGCGAAACCGAGCGCGAACGCCTGAAGAAGGTGGTCAGCGCCTATTGCGACGAACAGGGCGGCTTTATTATTCGTACCGCCGCAGAGGGGATTAGCGAAGAGGATCTCGCCTCGGACGCCGCCTATCTGAAACGCGTCTGGACCAAGGTAATGGAGCGTAAAAAACGCAACCAGACCCGCTATCAGCTCTATGGCGAGCTGGCGCTGGCCCAGCGCGTACTGCGCGACTTCGCCGATGCCCAGCTTGACCGCATTCGCGTCGATTCCCGCCTGACGTACGAAGCGCTGCTGGAGTTTACCAGCGAATACATTCCTGAAATGCCCGGCCTGCTGGAGCACTACACCGGCAAACAGCCGATCTTCGACCTTTTCGACGTCGAGAACGAGATCCAGCGCGCGCTGGAGCGTAAGGTCGAGCTGAAATCGGGCGGTTACCTGATCATCGATCAGACCGAAGCCATGACCACCGTCGATATCAATACCGGCGCCTTTGTGGGTCATCGCAATCTCGACGACACCATCTTTAATACCAATATCGAAGCGACGCAGGCTATTGCCCGTCAGCTGCGCCTGCGTAACCTCGGCGGCATCATCATTATCGACTTTATCGATATGAGTAATGAAGACCACCGCCGCCGCGTGCTGCACTCCCTGGAGCAGGCGCTCAGTAAGGATCGCGTAAAAACCAGCATTAACGGTTTTTCCCAGCTGGGGCTGGTGGAGATGACCCGCAAGCGTACCCGCGAAAGCGTGGAGCACGTGCTGTGCAACGAATGCCCTACCTGCCACGGCCGCGGCACGGTCAAGACCACCGAGACGGTGTGCTACGAAATCATGCGTGAAATTGTTCGCGTGCATCATGCCTACGACTCCGACCGTTTCCTGGTCTATGCTTCCCCTTCGGTGGCCGAAGCCCTGAAAGGTGAAGAGTCTCACGCGCTGGCAGAGGTAGAAATCTTTGTTGGCAAACAGGTGAAAGTCCAGATCGAACCGCTCTATAACCCGGAGCAGTTTGATGTGGTGATGATGTAATTCGCAGGCGACTGCGGGACGAGAACGGCTGACAAGGAGCGACGCGTGAGGCGACTGCCGGGGATTTTGGTGCTTACAGGGGCAACGCTGATAGTCATTATCGCGCTGCTCGTAAGCGGGCTGCGTCTCGTATTGCCGCATCTGGACAGCTGGCGCCCCCAGGTGCTGGCAAAAATCGAATCTGCTACCGGCCTGCCTGTCGATGTCAGCAGGCTGAACGCCAGCTGGCAAAACTTTGGTCCCACGCTTGAAGTCCGTGACATCAATGCCAGCCTGAAAGATGGCGGTTACGTGAAGATTAAGCGGGTAACTCTGGCGCTGGACGTGTGGCAAAGCCTGCTGCACCTGCGCTGGCAGTTTCGCGATCTCACCTTCTATCAGCTGCAGTTTCTGACCAACACGCCGATCGGCAATGACAAAGAGAGCAAGGGGCTGGAAACCAATCGCTTTAGCGATCTCTTTTTGCGCCAGTTCGACCACTTCGATTTACGCGACAGCGAAATCAGCTTTATTACCCTTTCCGGCCAGCGTGCCGAGCTCAAGATCCCGCAGCTGACGTGGCTTAACGGCCGCGATCGCCATCGCGCAGAAGGCCAGGTCAGCCTCTCCAGCCTTACCGGGCAGCACGGCATCATGCAGGTGCGCATGGATCTGCGCGATGAAGAGGGGCTGCTGGACAAAGGAAAAGTCTGGCTGCAGGCCGATGACGTGGATGTGAAGCCCTGGCTGGGAAGATGGATGCAGGACAACGTGGCCCTGCAAACGGCCCGCTTTAGCCTGGAGGGCTGGCTTACTCTGGAAAAGGGCGACATTGCGGCGGGCGACGTATGGCTGAAGCAGGGCGGCGCCAGCTGGAAGGGGGACGACCAGACCCACGAGCTGCTGGTGGATAACCTGACGGCGCACGTGACCCAGGCCGGGGCAGGCTGGCAATTCTCGATCCCCGACACCCGTATCACCATGGACGGCAAAGCCTGGCCGCGCGGCGCGCTCACTATGGCCTGGGTCCCACAGCAGGAGGTGGGCGGCGTGGCGAACAAGCGTAGCGATGAACTGCGTATCCGCGCCAGTAACCTGGAGCTTGCCGACCTGGAGGGGCTGCGCCCTATCGCCGCGCGCATCTCCCCGGCGCTGGGCGACCTCTGGTTAGCCACCCAGCCGTCAGGGCAGATTAATAGCCTGGCGCTGGATATCCCCCTGCAGGCAACGGAAAAGACCCGTTTTCAGGCCTCGTGGAAAAACCTGGCGTGGAAACAGTGGAAGATGCTGCCGGGAGTAGAACATTTTAACGGTTCGCTGGTGGGCAGCGTCGAAGATGGCCGCTTAAAGGCCGAGATGGTTGACGCAAAAATGCCTTACGAAACAGTCTTCCGCGCCCCGCTGGAGATTGAAAAAGGGACCGCGACCCTGAACTGGCTGAAGAACGAGAAGGGCTTCCAGCTGGATGGCCGGGATCTTGATGTCAAAGCCAAAGCCGTCCACGCCCGGGGCGATTTCCGCTACCTGCAACCGCAAAACGACGAGCCGTGGCTCGGGATCCTGGCGGGGATCAGTACCGACGATGGCAGCCAGGCCTGGCGCTACTTCCCGGAAAATCTGATGGGCAAAGCGCTGGTTGATTACCTGAGCGGTGCCATTCAGGGCGGACAGGCCGACAACGCGACGCTGGTCTACGGTGGCAATCCGCATCTGTTCCCCTATAAACACAATGAGGGACAGTTCCAGGTGTTGGTGCCGCTGCACAACGCCACCTACGCGTTTCAGCCCGACTGGCCGGCGTTAAAAAACCTCGATATCGAACTTAACTTTATCAACGACGGTCTGTGGATGAAGAGCGATAGCGTGGCGCTGGGCGGCGTTACGGCCAGCCATCTCAACGCGGTCATCCCGGATTACTCCAAAGAAAAGCTGCTGATCGACGCGGATATTAACGGGCCGGGCAAAGCTGTTGGCCCCTATTTCGAGGAGACGCCGCTGAAGGACTCCCTGGCCGCGACCCTCGATCAGCTCCAGCTTGATGGCGATGTGAATGCTCGCTTACATCTCGATATCCCGCTGGACGGTGAAATGACCACTGCCAAAGGCGATGTCCGGCTGCGCAATAACAACCTCTTTATTAAGCCGCTCAACAGCACCATTAACAACCTGACCGGGCAGTTCAGCTTTGAGAATGGCAACCTGAAGAGCGAGCCGCTCACCGCCACCTGGTTTAAACAGCCGGTGAATATTGATTTCTCCACCACCGAGGGCGAAAAAGCGTATCAGGTGGCGGTAAATCTCAACGCGAACTGGCAGCCGTCGCGCATGGAGCTGCTGCCGAAACCGATCGGTGAATCGGTGACGGGGTCGGTGCCCTGGCAGGGGAAAGTTGCCATTGAGCTGCCATACCGCGGCGCTACGCGTTATAAGGTCGATCTCACGGGCGATCTGAAAAATGTAAGTAGTCACTTACCTTCTCCACTCGCTAAAAGCGCAGGGGAGCCGCTGCCCGTTAAGGTTAACGTCGATGGCAACCTTGATAGCTTCGCCCTGACGGGGAACGTCGGGCCGGCTAACCATTTCAACAGCCGCTGGCTGCTGAACCGCAAGCTGACGCTGGACCGCGCCATCTGGACCTCTGACAGCCGTACCCTGCCGCCGCTACCGGAGCAGCCAGGCGTGGAGCTGAATCTGCCGCCGCTGGATGGGGCGCAGTGGTTAGCCCTGTTCCAGAAAGGGGTCGGCCAGAACGTAGATGAGTCGGCGCAGTTCCCGCAGCTGATTACCGTTCGCACCCCGTCACTGGCGCTGGGCGGCCAGCAGTGGAACAACCTGAGCATTATCTCGCAGCCCGAGGCGGACGGCACGAAGGTTGAAGCGCACGGGCGGGAAATCAACGCCACCCTCAGGATGCGCGATGCCGCGCCCTGGCTGGCCGATATTCGCTACCTCTATTTCAACCCGTCATCCGCCGGAGCCACGCCGGCGGCTACTACCGCGCCGCTGGCGGCTAAAACCCATATCGATTTTACCGGCTGGCCCGATCTGCAATTGCGCTGCGCAGAGTGCTGGCTGTGGGGGCAGAAGTATGGCCGCATTGACGGTGACTTTGCCATCAAAGGCAAAACGCTCTCCCTGTCCGACGGGCTGCTGGATACCGGCTTTGGCCGCCTGACCGTTAACGGCGAGTGGGTGAACCGCGTGGGCGAGCAGCGCACCTCCCTGAAAGGCGAGATCAAGGGGAATAAGCTGGACGCGGCGGCCAACTTCTTTGGGATTACCACCCCGGTTCGCGGGTCAAGCTTTAACGTCGATTACGACCTGCACTGGCGTAATCCGCCCTGGCAGCCGGACGAGGCGACGCTAAACGGCATTCTGAAAACCCGGCTCGGCAAAGGCGAGATCGCCGATGTGAGCACCGGCCGCGCAGGACAGCTGCTGCGCCTGCTCAGCTTTGACGCCCTGCTGCGTAAACTGCGCTTTGATTTTAGCGATACCTTCAGCGAAGGGTTCTACTTTGACTCCATCCGCAGCACCGCCTGGATCAAGGATGGCGTGCTGCACACGGATGATACGCTGGTCGACGGGCTGGAGGCGGATATCGCTATGAAAGGCTCCGTCAACCTGGTGCGCCGCGAGCTGGATATGGAAGCGGTAGTTGCCCCGGAAATCTCTGCCACCGTCGGCGTAGCGGCGGCCTTCGCCGTTAACCCTATTGTGGGCGCAGCGGTGTTCGCCGCCAGCAAAGTGTTAGGCCCCTTGTGGAGCAAAGTGTCGATTCTGCGCTACCGCATTACCGGCCCGGTTGATAAACCGCAGATCAACGAAGTGCTGCGCGAGCCACGCAAAGTTGCACAGCAATGATTTGACGCGGGCAATTAATTGCCTCACTCTCAATAGATAATATCTTATTTACCGTCCGGTGGACGGCAACGAACGAGTAGCAAAACGATGAGTCTGAACCTGGTAAGCGAACATCTGCTGGCAGCGAACGGCCTGAGCCATCAGGACCTGTTCTCCATTCTTGGTCAACTGACCGAACGCCGTCTCGACTACGGCGATCTCTATTTCCAGTCGAGCTATCACGAGTCCTGGGTATTAGAAGACAGCATTATTAAAGATGGTTCCTGGAACATCGATCAGGGCGTGGGCGTGCGCGCCATCAGCGGCGAGAAGACCGGTTTCGCCTATGCCGACCAGATTAGCCTGACGGCACTTACCCAGAGCGCTCAGGCTGCACGTACCATCGTGCGTGACTCCGGTGACGGGCGCGCTAAAACCCTGGGCGAAGTGCCGCACACGGCCCTCTATACCAGCATCGACCCGCTGCAGAGCATGAGCCGCGAAGAGAAGCTGGATATTCTGCGCCGCGTGGACAAAGTCGCCCGTGCGGCAGACAAGCGCGTGCAGGAAGTGAGCGCCAGCCTGAGCGGCGTGTACGAGCTGATTCTGGTCGCCGCGACCGACGGCACCCTGGCCGCCGACGTGCGTCCGCTGGTGCGTCTCTCCGTCAGCGTGCAGGTTGAAGATGATGGTAAACGCGAGCGCGGCTCCAGCGGCGGCGGTGGTCGTTTTGGCTATGACTGGTTCCTGGCCGACGTAGATGGCGAAGTTCGCGCCGACGCCTGGGCAAAAGAGGCGGTGCGCATGGCGCTGGTGAACCTTACTGCCGTCGCGGCACCTGCCGGTACGCTGCCGGTGGTGCTAGGCGCAGGCTGGCCGGGCGTACTGCTGCACGAGGCGGTGGGCCACGGTCTGGAAGGTGATTTCAACCGTCGCGGCACCTCCGTCTTCAGCGGCCAGATGGGCCAGCTGGTGGCGTCCGAACTCTGTACCGTAGTGGATGACGGCACCATGACCGATCGCCGCGGCTCTATCTCCATCGACGATGAAGGGACGCCGGGCCAGTACAACGTGCTGATCGAGAATGGCGTGCTGAAAGGCTACATGCAGGACAAGCTGAATGCGCGCCTGATGGGAGTCGCCCCAACCGGTAACGGCCGTCGTGAATCTTACGCGCACCTGCCGATGCCGCGCATGACCAACACCTACATGCTGGCGGGCAAATCCACTCCGCAGGAGATCATCGAGTCCGTGGATTACGGCATCTACGCGCCGAACTTTGGCGGCGGCCAGGTGGATATCACCTCCGGTAAATTTGTCTTCTCTACCTCAGAGGCCTATCTGATCGAGAAGGGCAAAGTGACCAAAGCGGTGAAAGGCGCCACCCTGATCGGCTCCGGTATCGAAGCCATGCAGCAGATCTCGATGGTGGGCAACGATCTTAAGCTTGATAACGGCGTGGGCGTCTGCGGCAAAGAGGGCCAGAGCCTGCCGGTGGGCGTAGGCCAGCCGACGCTGAAGGTCGACAACCTGACGGTGGGCGGTACCGCTTAACCCAGGCTTCTCCTCTTCCTGCGGGAAGAGGAGTTTCTACTCCTTACGCTTCTCCCGCATCCCCTGATACAGCTCCGCCACTTCCACAAAATAGTCCGTCAGATAATTGATGCACACCTGCACCTTCAGCGGCAGTTTGTCCTTTTCGGTGTAGAGCGCATACACCGGACGCGGATCGGACTGATAGCGCGGGAATAAGATCTCCAGCTCGCCGCTGTTGATCTCATTGATCACCCACATTAGCGGAACGTAGGCGATGCCGACGCCCGCCACCAGCCAGCGGGTGAGGGTCATGGGATCGTTCGTCACAAAGCGCCCCTGGGGGATCAACTTGGTCGACAGCCCCTCCGGGGCAATCAACTCAAAGGCGTTATCCGGCCGCACGCTGTACTCCAGCCAGGAATGGTTGCTGAGGTCGGCAGGTTTATCCGGAATGCCCGCCTGGGTGAGATACTGCCTGGCCGCGCAGACCACCATCGGCATGTTGCCCAGCCGCCGGGAGAAGAGGCTGGAGTCCTGCAGCGCCCCCACGCGGATCACCACGTCCAGCCCGTCGGCAATCAGGTCCGGCGCGGGGATGCCGGTGACTAAATTGATCGACAGGCCGGGATACTCTTTCAGCATCTCTGCCGTCATCCCGGCGAGCACGTTTTGTGCCATAGTTGAAGAGCAACCGATGCGCAGGGTGCCGATAGGGGTGTTATTAAAGGCGTAAAGCTGCTCGTGCACCTCCTGCGCTTCGTGCAGCATGCGTCGACAGCCCTGGTAATAGATCTTGCCGGCTTCGGTGAGGCCGATGCTGCGGGTACTGCGATTTAACAACTTTACCTGCAGGTCATCTTCCAGTTTGGCGACGGTCTGGCTAATAGACGAGACGCTCATCTGTAGTTGCCGGGCAGCGGAGGTAAATGAGCCCAGTTCAACGACTTTGGCAAATACCGACATGCGTTTTAAACGTTCCATTATTCACTCTGGCTTAAAAGTGATTTAGATCACATATTATAGATAACAACCTAAAAGTTACGTTAATATATTATTAATAACCCGACAGCTACGCCACTCTCGCCCGGCTTTTCTGGCCCTTCATGCGGTGGCGCAGCGCAATAATAGTTTCGCCTGCTTGCTCTCAATCAAGGTCAACATGAGTCTGTTTCCCGTTATCGTGGTGTTCGGTCTGTCGTTCCCGCCGATATTTTTCGAACTGCTGTTATCACTGGCGATTTTCTGGCTGGTGCGAAAGGTGCTGACGCCTACCGGCATCTATGATTTCGTCTGGCATCCTGCATTGTTTAATACCGCGCTGTACTGCTGCCTGTTCTATCTGATATCGCGTTTGTTTGTTTGAGGTAGATGTGAAAACACTAACAAGAAAAATCTCCCGTACCGCCATCACCCTGGCGCTGGTCATCCTGGCATTCATCGCTATCTTCCGTGCCTGGGTCTACTACACCGAATCACCCTGGACGCGCGATGCGCGCTTCAGCGCTGACGTCGTGGCGATTGCGCCGGACGTGGCCGGGTTAATCACCGCGGTGAATGTGCATGACAACCAGCTGGTGAAAAAAGATCAGGTGCTGTTTACCATCGATCAGCCGCGTTATCAGAAAGCGCTGGAAGAGGCCGAAGCAGACGTCGCCTATTACAAAGCGCTGGCCGCCGAAAAACGCCGCGAAGCCGGACGCCGTAACCAGCTGGGCGTGCAAGCGATGTCTAGGGAAGAGATTGACCAGTCCAACAACGTGCTACAAACCGTGCTGCACCAGCAGGCAAAGGCCGAAGCGACCCGCGATCTGGCGAAGCTGGATCTGGAGCGTACCGTCATTCGCGCCCCCGCAGATGGCTGGGTGACCAACCTGAACGTCTATACGGGTGAGTTTATCACCCGCGGCTCTACCGCCGTGGCGCTGGTGAAACAGCACTCCTTCTATGTGCTCGCCTATATGGAAGAGACCAAGCTCGAGGGGGTACGTCCGGGCTACCGCGCCGAGATCACCCCGCTGGGCAGTAACCGTGTGCTGAAAGGCACGGTGGATAGCGTGGCGGCGGGCGTGACCAATGCCAGCAGCACCAGCGACGGCAAAGGGATGGCGACCGTCGACTCCAACCTTGAGTGGGTTCGCCTGGCGCAGCGCGTACCGGTGCGTATCCGTCTGGACCAGCAACAGGGCAACCTGTGGCCTGCGGGCACTACGGCAACGGTGGTGATCACCGGCGAGAAAGATCGTGATGCCAGCCAGGATTCATGGTTCCGTAAAATCGCCCACCGCCTGCGCGAGTTCGGTTAATCGCCATGGGTATCTTTACCATTGCCAGTCAGCATGTGCGCTTTGCCGTTAAGCTGGCTTGCGCCATCGTTCTGGCGCTGTTTGTTGGCTTTCACTTCAATCTGGAAACCCCTCGCTGGGCGGTGCTGACGGCGGCGATTGTTGCTGCCGGCCCGGCCTTTGCCGCCGGGGGCGAACCCTATTCCGGTGCGATCCGCTATCGCGGCATGCTGCGTATAGTGGGGACCTTTATTGGTTGTATCGCCGCGCTGACCATCATCATCCTGATGATCCGCACGCCGCTGCTGATGGTCATGGTGTGCTGTATCTGGGCCGGTTTCTGCACCTGGGTCTCCTCGCTGATCCGCGTTGAGAACTCTTACGCCTGGGGCCTTTCCGGCTATACCGCGCTGATTATTGTCATTACTATCCAGACCGAACCGCTGCTGACCCCGCAGTTTGCCGTGGAGCGCTGCAGCGAGATCGTGCTCGGGATTGTCTGCGCGATCGTCGCGGATCTGCTCTTCTCGCCGCGATCCATCAAGCAGGAGGTGGACCGGGAGCTGGATGCGTTAATCGTCTCCCAGTATCAGCTGATGCAGCTGTGCATTAAGCATGGCGACAGCGAAGCGTTAGATGCCGCCTGGGGGGCACTGGTGCGCCGTACCAGCGCGCTGGAGGGGATGCGCAGCAACCTCAATATGGAGTCTTCCCGCTGGTCGCGGGCCAATCGTCGCCTGAAGGCGCTGAATACCGTTTCGTTAACGCTGATCACCCAGGCCTGCGAAACCTGGCTGATCCAGAACAGTCGTCCGGAGCTGATTACCGATACCTTCCGCGAGCTGTTTGAAGAGCCGGTGGAAACGGTGCAGGACGTGCACCGCCAGTTAAAACGCATGCGCCGGGTCATTGCCTGGACCGGCGAGCGCGACACCCCCATCACCATCTATACCTGGGTGGGGGCTGCAACCCGCTACCTGCTGCTTAAACGCGGCGTCATCGGCAATACCAAAATCAGCGCTACCGAAGAAGAGGTCCTGCAGGGTGAGGCGGTAGTCAGGCCTGAGTCGGCGGAGCGCCATCATGCGATGGTCAACTTCTGGCGGACAACCCTCGCCTGTATGCTCGGCACGCTGTTCTGGCTCTGGACCGGCTGGACCTCCGGGAGCGGGGCGATGGTGATGATCGCGGTGGTCACCTCGCTGGCGATGCGCCTGCCCAACCCGCGCATGGTGGCGCTGGACTTCCTCTACGGCACCATTGCCGCGCTGCCGCTCGGGGCGTTCTACTTCCTGGTGGTGATCCCCTCCACCCAGCAAAGTATGTTACTGCTCTGCCTTAGCCTGGCGGTGATGGCCTTCTTTATTGGAATTGAGGTGCAAAAACGCCGTCTGGGATCGCTGGGGGCGCTGGCCAGTACCATTAATATCATCGTGCTGGATAACCCGATGACCTTCCACTTCAGCCAGTTCCTCGATAGCGCGCTGGGGCAGATCGTGGGCTGTTTCCTGGCGATGATGGTGATTCTGCTGGTGCGGGACAACTCCCAGGCCCGCACCGGGCGCGTGCTGCTGAATCAGTTTGTTTCCGCTGCCGTCTCGGCGATGACCACCAACGTGGCGCGGCGTAAAGAGAATCATCTGCCCGCCCTTTATCAGCAGCTCTTTTTGCTGTTGAACAAGTTCCCGGGCGATGTGGCTAAGTTCCGTCTGGCCCTGACGCTGATCATTGCCCACCAGCGTCTGCGCAATGCGCCGGTGCCGGTTAATGAGGATCTGTCGGCATTTCACCGTCAACTGCGCCGCACCGCGGACCATGTGATGTCCGCCTCCAGCGACGACAAGCGGCGTCGCTACTTCGGCCAGCTGCTTGAAGAGCTGGATGTCTACCAGGAAAAACTGCGTATCTGGGAGGCGCCGCCGCAGGTGACCGAGCCGGTACAGCGGCTGGTGAGCATGCTGCATCGTTATCAACACGCCCTCATCGACAGCTGATCTCCTTGCAAAAACCGACGCCCAAAGCGTCGGTTTTTTTGTAGCTATACTTAGCTGTGCAAGTTCATAAACCCAGAAAGGGAGGACATATGACTACCCAGGCTCTCCAGGATAGTGCGCTTTTTCAGACCGGTTATCTGGTGGATGGCGTGTGGAAACCGCTCGATACCACCTTTGATGTGCTCAACCCGGCCACCGGTGAGACGATCGCCAGAGTGGCAAAAGCCGGTACCAAAGAGACCGAAGAGGCTATTGCCGCTGCCAGCAAGGCCTTCCCCGCCTGGCGTGCCAAAACGGCGAAAGAGCGTTCGACGATCCTTTATCGCTGGTATGAACTAATTATTGAGAACAAAAGCTGGCTCGGCCAGCTGATGACCACCGAGCAGGGGAAACCCCTGAAAGAGGCCGAAGGCGAGGTCGAGTACGCGGCCAGCTTTATTCAGTGGTTTGCCGAACAGGCCAAGCGCGCGAACGGCGAAATCATTCCTCCGGTTAAGCCCGGCTCGCGCATTCTGGCCACCCGCGAACCCATTGGGGTGGTGGCGGCCATCACGCCGTGGAATTTCCCGATGGCGATGCTGACCCGCAAACTCGGCCCGGCGCTGGCGGCGGGCTGCACCGGGGTGATAAAACCGGCCAACAATACGCCGTTAAGCGCCTTTGCGCTGCTAACGCTGGCGAAAAAAGCGGGCGTGCCGGACGGCGTGTTAAACGCCGTAGCGGGCAACACCCATGAAATCAGCGATGCCATTATGGCAAGCCCGGCGGTGCGCAAAATCTCCTTTACCGGCTCGACGGCGGTGGGCAAAACCCTGGTGCGCAACGCGGCCGAGACCATGAAAAAAGTCTCTATGGAGCTTGGCGGCAACGCCCCTTACATCGTATTCGACGACGCCGACATCGAGGCCGCCGTGCAGGGGGCTATTGCCAATAAATTCCGCAACGCAGGTCAGGTCTGCGTGAGCGTTAACCGCTTCTATATTCAGGAGTCGGTGTACGACACCTTTGTCAGCAAGCTGGCCGACGCGGTTAATGCCCTGAAGGTGGGCAACGGGCTGGAAGAGGGCACGGTTGTCGGGCCGCTCATAGAGGCATCGGCGGTTGATAAAGTGCGCGAGCACGTTGAAGACGCGGTCGCCAAAGGCGCCACCGTTCTGGCCGGCGGTAAACCCCATGCGCTGGGCGGCAATTTCTGGCAACCCACGGTACTGGGGGATTGTCATGAGGGGATGAAGCTGGCAAGCGAAGAGACCTTCGGGCCGGTAGCGGCCTGCTTCCGTTTTACCTCGGAGGATGAGGTTATCCAGCGCGCTAATAACACGCCTTTTGGCCTGGCAGCTTACTTCTATACGCAGAACCTGCAGCGCGTCTTCCGCGTCTCGCAAGCTATTGAGAGCGGCATGATCGGTATTAACGAATGTGCTGTTTCTACCGAGCTTGGGCCTTTCGGCGGCGTGAAAGAGTCGGGGCTGGGTCGGGAAGGTTCGGTTCTGGGGCTGGAGGAGTACCTGGAAGTCAAAACGCTGCATATCGGGGGATTATAATTATTGGGCGGCGCGCGCCGTCCGCCTTAACAGGGTGGCGGGAATGAACACTTATACTTTTGATTTTAATGAGATAGTCAGTCAGGAAGATTTTTACCGCGCCTTTGCGCGCAGGTTCGACATAGCAAGGAATAAGGTCACTAACCTGGATTCGCTATGGGAGATCGTCACGGAAAGTCAGCTACCTTTGCCGCTGGAGATAGAGTTCATTAATCTTCCGGATAACGTACGCCGGCGCTTTGGAGCACTCATACTGCTGTTTGATGAAGCGGAAGAGGAGCTGGAAGGGCAATTTCGCTTTAATGTGCGGCAATAAGATATAAAAAAGCCCCTGGCAGGCAGGGGCAAGTCGTAGGGACACTACGACGAGGGTTTACTTGTAGAGTTCTGCGGTGGCGTGCCAGTGGTCACCCTGGGTCAGCTCGGTGACGCGATAGCTGCTTGCGCCAGCTTCTTCTGCTTTAGCTGCCAGTTTATGACGGATATCCATCGGTGAACCCGTCACCTGAGTTACGGACACGCTACCCATAGGCTGCAGGCCCTGAGCCTGATCGGTATTTACCTGTTGCACAGCGGCGCTGGCACCAAATGAGAGGACAGAGGCTAAACCTAAGGTTGCGATGATTAATTTGGTTTTCATAGTCTTTACTCCAGAAGTTGTTTAGCTCAACGGCAGTAAGGGTTGAACTGCTATTTTTATGCCTGGCGCCGTTGAGGTTCGTTAATTCAATAAAAGGTAATTATTGGTTGAGCTTATTTATAGAGCTCAGCGGTAGCGTGCCAGTGGTCACCGGAACGAGCTTCGATGACGCGGTAAGAGGAGGCACCCTGTTCTTCCGCTTTTTTATTCAGCATCTGATTCATATCCATCGGTGAAGTACCAATTGCACCGACGGAGACGGTACCGATCGCCTGGCGGGATTGCGCCTGCTCAGCATTGATAGAGTCGGCGGCGAAAGCACCGAAAGAGAGGACAGACAGAACGCTCAGGGCTGCTACAGTTGTTTTGATTTTCATGATTATTTTCCTCGTCGTATTCTTCATAGGGTCTTTGTTTCGTGACCCTCATCACAAAATCAAGTATACACTAATCACGTAAAAAATTAATACCCTGCTAATTGTTTCCGCTGTTATTACGCCATTAATAGGTGATTTTTTATAACCGAAATGAATAAAAACGTTCACTTTTCGGTCACATTGATGCGTTATGACTAAGAAAATCATATGGATAAGTAAATTTGATTTTTTGTGCGATTTATTGATTTATCATTGTCTGGATAAATAAAGGAAGGTGGTAAATCGCACTAAATGCAAAACGGAGCGCAACAGAAAGTAGGGGAAAGAGAAGTGAAAGCAGAAGCTTCCCCGCTGCGGCGCGCAGCAGGGAGGAGAATCAGAGTTCCTGTTCGAAAAGCACCAGGATAGCTTCGTAGAGGTCTTTTACCGAGAAGCCATTGGCTGGCGTGGTAAAAATGGTGTCATCACCGGCGATGGTGCCGAGGATACCCTCTGCTTTACCGAGGGAGTCCAGCAGGCGGGCGATTAGCTGTGCTGCACCCGGGCTGGTATGGATAACCACCACGGCATCGTTATAGTCGATATCCAGCACCAGGTTCTTCAGCGGACTTGAGGTGGTAGGAACGCCCAGTTCCGCCGGCAGGCAGTACACCATCTCCATTTTGGCATTGCGGGTACGTACCGCCCCAAACTTGGTTAACATGCGGGAGACTTTCGACTGGTTAATATTGTCGAAGCCCTGTTCCTGTAAGGCCAGCACGATCTCACCCTGAGAACTAAACTTTTCTTCTTTAAGCAGCGCTTTAAACGCCTTAACTAATTCTTCTTGTTTTGAAGAGATTCGCATAAGTCACCCGAAATATAGCGGTAGAAACAACATTATTATGCACATGGATGAATTTTTATGCAAACTATCTGCCCAATATCGGGCTGAAATAATGTTATGAAAGGGCGGGATTTTATCAAAATTTGTTATCGAGGAACATGCCTGCGTCACGCCTCGCAAATAACCTTAAAAGTAAATTAAATGTTATCAAATTGATGTTGTTTTGCTAGCTGACGAGGGTGTATTGTAACCACCTCTTGTTTCGTTGCTTAGCGAACGCATAACGCCCGATAGCCTTCAGGCCGCTGTGAAAAGTGCGTGACCGCTAATTCTTCAGCTCCCAGGATTGTAATTATTCATCTGCTGAATTATGGTCGCCGCGACGGAGCAACAGATATTTAGATCAACATAATAAGGAGTTTAGGATGAAAGTCGCAGTCCTCGGCGCTGCTGGCGGTATCGGCCAGGCGCTTGCCCTACTACTGAAAACTCAGCTGCCTTCAGGCTCAGAACTCTCCCTGTACGATATTGCCCCGGTAACCCCAGGCGTGGCGGTTGACCTGAGCCACATCCCTACCGCTGTTAAAATCAAAGGCTTCTCCGGTGAAGATGCTACGCCTGCACTGCAGGGTGCTGACGTAGTGCTTATCTCCGCAGGCGTCGCGCGTAAGCCGGGTATGGATCGTTCCGACCTGTTTAATGTTAACGCCGGTATCGTGAAGAATCTGATCCAGCAGGTTGCTACAACCTGCCCGAAAGCGTGCATTGGTATCATCACTAACCCGGTTAACACCACCGTTGCTATCGCAGCGGAAGTGCTGAAAAAAGCGGGCGTGTACGACAAGAACAAACTGTTCGGCGTGACCACGCTGGATATCATCCGCTCCAATACCTTTGTTGCCGAGCTGAAAGGCAAGCAGCCAGATGAGCTGGAAGTGCCGGTTATCGGCGGCCACTCAGGCGTGACCATTCTGCCGCTGCTGTCGCAGATTCCGGGCGTGACTTTCTCCGAGCAGGAAGTGGCTGACCTGACCAAACGTATTCAGAACGCCGGCACCGAAGTGGTGGAAGCGAAGGCGGGTGGCGGTTCTGCAACCCTCTCTATGGGCCAGGCGGCAGCGCGTTTCGGCCTGTCACTGGTTCGCGCTCTGCAGGGCGAGCAGGGCGTAGTAGAATGCGCTTATGTTGAAGGCGACGGTGAACACGCGCGCTTCTTCTCTCAGCCGCTGCTGCTGGGTAAAAACGGTATCGAAGAGCGCAAACCTATCGGCACCCTGAGCCCGTTTGAACAACAGGCGATGGCCGGTATGCTGGATACGCTGAAAGGCGATATCACCCTGGGCGAAGAGTTCGTTAACAAGTAAGACTCCCCAGGCGATAAAAAAACCGGAGCAGCGTAGCGTCTCCGGTTTTTTTTCATCTGTTAATTGGTTGCCGGATATTCCTGAATAGTGACCTGCAGCGTAAGTTTTTTGTCCTCGCGCATCACCTCAACCGGAATAATGGAGCCTGGTCTGATTTCAGCCACCTGGTCCATGGTTTCCAGCGCCGAAACGGCCGGTTTATTGTTAACCGAAACAATCACGTCATTCACCTGCAGACCTGCCTGTGCAGCCGGGCCTCCGGGGGAAACTTCGTTCACTACGATCCCCTGGATCTGGTCAATGCCGCCGCCGCCCTGGGCATGCAGCGGCGCGATTTCGCGACCACCGATGCCGATATAACCGCGTATCACTCGGCCATCGCGAATCAGCTTATCCATAATTTTGGTTGCCAGCTGGAAGGGGATGGCAAAACCGAGACCTTCCGGGGTTTCGCCATCATTGCTCTTATCAAAAGAGAGCGTATTAATGCCCACCAGTTCGCCCAGCGAGTTAACCAGCGCGCCGCCGGAGTTGCCGTGGTTAATGGAGGCGTCGGTCTGCAAAAAGTTCTGCCGCCCGGATGGATTCAGGCCGATACGGCCGGTGGCGCTGATGATCNNGCCGCCGGAGTTGCCGTGGTTGATAGAGGCATCGGTTTGCAGGAAGTTCTGCCGTCCGGAGGGGTTCAGGCCAATACGCCCTGTGGCGCTGATAATGCCCTGAGTAATGGTCTGCCCAAGGTTATAGGGGTTGCCGATGGCCAGCACCACATCGCCGATATGCGGGTTGCGCTTGCGGTTAATGGGGATGACGGGCAGTCCGCCGGTGGCGTTAATCTTCAGTACCGCCAGGTCGGTCAGGCTGTCGGATCCCACCAGCAGCGCTTCAAACACGCGACCATCCTGCAGGGCGACGATAATCTGATCCGCGTCGTTAATCACATGCTTATTGGTAACGATATAGCCGCGTTCATCCATTATTACGCCTGAACCGAGCGTGCGGATCTCCAGCTGATTATGGCTGTTGGAGTTCAGACCGCGGTTATAGACGTTAACCACCGCAGGCGCGGCGCGGCGCACTGCCGGGTTATAGCTGGCAGGCATTTCATCTGCGCTGTCGAATTGCGGCGCGGCCAGCTTATTAAACTGGCGTAAAGAGGGCATGGCGACCACTAACAGGCCGCCAACAGCCAGGCCGATGGCGACCGAACGAATGAGCTTCAGGAACATGATACGGGCGTCGTTAAAGTGAGAACTGTTGCAGCATAACATGACTTATCCGGACATCACATGCCGTGATGTCCGGCAGATAAAGCCTTAACGCAGAAGAATATAGAGCGTGTCGTTGCCGCGGACAATCTGCAGCGCAATCACTGCAGGTTTGCTCTCCAGCACCTTGCGCATTTCG
>DKMV01000231.1:0-199 GCA_002469605.1 Leclercia sp. UBA7405 | reverse complement strand
TCCAGCACCTTGCGCATTTCGGCGATCGACTGCACACGGGTCCGGTTCACGCCAATAATCACATCATCCTGGTGCAGGCCCGCCTCGGCCGCCGGACTGCTCTTCTCTACGCTATCGAGGGTGATGCCCTTGGTGCCATCTTTCAACTGCCCGTCGCTCAGGGTTGCTCCCTGCAGCGCAGGGGCAATCATCTCTGCGC
>DKMV01000345.1:22696-23614 GCA_002469605.1 Leclercia sp. UBA7405 | reverse complement strand
CGGGAAGCGCATCGGCTGGGTGTCCACCACGCGCTGGATCTCTACCGTTTCCAGCACCTCCAGCAGCGTTGGGCCGCTGTACCACGGCATGCTCGCACTCTGGGAGGCGACGTTGTCCCCCTCCAGCGCGGAGAGCGGCACAAAGCGGATATCCAGGTTGCCCGGCAGCTGTTCGGCAAAGGTCAGGTAGCTTTCGCGGATCTCGTTAAACGTCTCTTCGCTGAAGTTGACCAGGTCCATCTTGTTGACGGCCACGATCAGGTGTTTGATCCCAAGCAGCGTGGAGATAAAGCTGTGCCGACGGGTTTGATCCAGCACCCCTTTACGGGCGTCGATCAGCAGGATCGCCAGGTCACAGGTCGAAGCGCCGGTGGCCATATTGCGGGTGTACTGCTCATGCCCCGGGGTGTCGGCAATAATAAATTTTCGCTTCTCGGTGGAGAAGTAGCGGTACGCCACGTCAATGGTGATCCCCTGCTCGCGCTCGGCCTGCAGGCCATCCACCAGCAGCGCCAGGTCGAGCTTCTCGCCCTGGGTGCCGTGGCGTTTGCTGTCATTGTGCAGCGACGAGAGCTGATCTTCATAAATCTGGCGGGTGTCGTGCAGCAGTCGGCCAATCAGCGTACTTTTGCCGTCATCCACGCTGCCGCAGGTGAGAAAGCGCAGCAGGCTCTTGTGCTGCTGGGCGTGCAGATAGGCTTCCACGCCGCCTTCGTCGGCGATTTGTTGTGCAATAGTGGTATTCATGGCGGCTCCTTAGAAATAACCCTGACGTTTCTTCAGCTCCATGGAGCCTGCCTGGTCGCGGTCGATTACGCGGCCCTGTCGTTCGCTGGTGGTGGAGACCAGCATCTCTTCGATGATCTCCGGCAGCGTCTGCGCGCTGGATTCCACCGCGCCGGTCAGCGGCCAGCAGCC
>DKMV01000345.1:14320-22512 GCA_002469605.1 Leclercia sp. UBA7405 | reverse complement strand
CGGCCAGCAGCCGAGGGTACGAAAGCGCACCATCTGTTTTTTGATCACTTCGCCTGGCTGTAAATCAATGCGATCGTCGTCGATCATCATCAGCATGCCGTCGCGCTCCAGCACCGGGCGCTCTGCCGCCAGGTACAGGGGGACGATTTCAATATTTTCCAGGTAGATGTACTGCCAGATATCCAGCTCGGTCCAGTTAGAGAGCGGGAAGACGCGAATACTTTCGCCTTTGTTGATCTGGCCGTTGTAGTTGTGCCACAGCTCCGGACGCTGGTTTTTCGGGTCCCAGCGGTGGAAGCGGTCGCGGAACGAGTAGATACGCTCTTTGGCGCGGGATTTCTCTTCGTCCCGGCGCGCCCCGCCGAAGGCGGCATCAAAACCGTATTTGTTCAGCGCCTGCTTCAGCCCTTCGGTTTTCATGATGTCGGTATGCTTGGCGCTGCCGTGCACGAACGGGTTAATGCCCATCGCCACCCCTTCCGGGTTTTTATGCACCAGCAGCTCGCAGCCGTAGGCTTTGGCGGTACGGTCGCGGAATTCGTACATCTCACGGAATTTCCAGCCAGTATCCACATGCAGCAGCGGGAACGGCAGCGTGCCCGGATAAAAGGCTTTACGCGCCAGGTGCAGCATCACGCTGGAGTCTTTACCGATGGAGTACATCATGACCGGGTTAGCGAATTCAGCAGCCACTTCGCGGATGATATGGATACTTTCCGCTTCGAGTTGCCGCAGGTGAGTCAGTCGTTTTTGGTCCATAACCGTTCCTTAAGCCAGAGTCACCACAGAAGAGCCAAAGCCTTCTGCGTCTGTGGGATGTTGAAACCAGGCGAGCGTGCTGTGCAGCTGCACCACCTCTCCCACCACGATCAAGGCGGGCATGGGGGCGTCTTTCGCAAGGTGCGCAAGGTCCTGTAATGTGCCGGTAGCCACGTGTTGATCCACGCGCGTACCGCGAGAAATCACGGCCACCGGCGTTGTCGCCGCGCGGCCATGCTGAATGAGTTGTTCGCAGATTTCTGCCGCCTTCATGGTGCCCATATAGATAGCCAGCGTCTGGCGGCTCTGGGCAAGATGCGCCCAGTCGAAGGGGGCGCTGTCGGCTTTGTAGTGCCCGGTCACGAAGGTCACGCTCTGGGCATACTCGCGGTGAGTAAGGGGAATACCGGCATAGGCCGTTACCGCAGAAGCGGCAGTGATCCCTGGCACCACCTGGAAAGGCACCCCGGCTTCGGCGGCGGCCTGCAGCTCTTCGCCGCCGCGCCCGAAGATAAAGGGATCGCCCCCCTTCAGGCGGACCACGGTTTTGCCCGCTTTCGCCGCGGCGATCAGCATCTGGTTGGTATCGTGCTGCGCCACCGAGTGCTCGCCCGCGCGTTTACCCACGCAGATCTGCTCGGCGTCGCGGCGAATAAGTTCGCGTACCCCGTCGGTGACCAGATGGTCATAAAACACCACGTCGGCCTGCTGGATAACCTGTAACCCGCGCAGGGTTAACAGCCCGGGATCGCCTGGCCCGGCGCCCACAAGGATAATTTCACCCGGCGCGCTCCCGGCGGAGGAGAGCGACTGTTCAAGCTGCTGTTCGGCCGCGGCCTCGTTGCCGGCCGCCATCAGGCTGGCGAAGCGCCCGCGAAATGCCTGGTCCCAGAAGCGGCGTCGTCCGTCGGTCGTGGTAATGACCGCTTTCAGCCGCTCGCGGAAATTCCCCGCTACCTCGGCCATTCGTCCAAGGTTAGTCGGCAGCAGGGCTTCTATCTTCTCGCGCAGCAGACGAGCCAGCACCGGGGCATTGCCGCCAGAGGAGATGGCAATAAGCAGTGGCGATCTGTCGACGATAGAGGGGAAAATAAAGGAGCAGAGCGGCTGGTCATCTACCACGTTAACCAGGCGGTGACGGGCCGTGGCCGCATCGAACACCCGGCGGTTCAGCTCGCGATCGTCTGTGGCGGCAATCGCAAGCACCACGTGGTCGAGCATGGACTCCTGAAACTCCGCGCCGGTAACCACCTGAACGCGCGCGCTGGCTTTGCGCAAAAAGGCAATTTTGCGATCGGCGATCTCACCGGTTCCAACGACCAGCACAGGACGATCTTTTAAGGAGGCAAACAGAGGCAGGTAGTCCACAATGCTACAACTCGCTAACAACAGGAATAGAGGGACTATAGGGGGCCGCTCCTGGCGAATGAAATTACGAATTGGAATGAGTAGTTACTCAATGGAATAACGCGCTGGAAAAGCTAATATCAAAAAGTGCTTAACGCGCGATTTTTCGGGCATTTAAGCGTATTTCAAATTGTGTAAGCCTGGTCACAGTTTCATACTAGGCGCGGTTAATTTTTTGCTCTGTTTTTTTTAAGGACTTCCTATGTTTCGCGCAATGCGCCACCGTATCGCCGCCCTGGCGTTCGGCGTTTGCTGTATCTTGCCGGTTCATGCAAAAACGCAGCCCTTTGGCGATCTCGCCGCCGCTCAGGCCCGGCATATTGCTACCCTGTTTCCCGGAAGGATGACCGGTACCCCGGCCGAAATGCTCTGCGCCGACTATGTGCGCCAGCAGTTTGCCGAAATGGGTTATGAGAGCGATATCCGCACCTTCCAGAGCCGCTTTATTTATACCTCCCGTAATGAGACGAAAAACTGGCATAACGTCACCGGCAGCACGGTGATTGCCGCCCATGAGGGTAACGCGTCCCAGCAGATTATTATCCTTGCGCATCTCGACACCTATGCGCCCATGAGCGACTCCGATGTGGATAGCAACCTTGGCGGGTTAACGCTACAGGGCATGGACGACAACGCCGCGGGCGTGGGCGTGATGCTGGAGCTTGCCGATCGGCTGAAAAATATTCCTACCCAGTACAGCGTGCGCTTTATCGCCACCAGCGGCGAAGAGGAAGGCCGGCTTGGCGCCGAGAACGTGCTGAACCGCATGAGCGAAAAAGAGAAGAAAAACACCCTGCTGGTTATCAACCTCGATAACCTGGTCGTCGGCGATAAGCTCTATTTTAACAGCGGCAAAACTACCCCCGCCGCCGTACGCAAGATTACCCGCGATCGGGCGCTGGCCTTAGCCCGGACACACGGCATCTTCGCCGCTACCAACCCTGGCAGCAATGCTGCCTACCCGAAAGGCACCGGCTGCTGTAACGATGGCGAAGTCTTTGATAAAGCCGGGATCCCGGTGCTTTACGTCGAGGCGACCAACTGGTCGCTGGGTAAAAAAGATGGCTACCAGCAGCGGGCGAAGTCAAAAGAATTCCCGGACGGCAATAGCTGGCATAACGTCAGGCTGGATAATCAGGAGTATATCGATAAGGCTTTGCCGCAGCGCATTGAGCACCGCAGCCGCGATGTGGTGCGTATTATGCTGCCGCTGGTGAAAGAGCTGGCGAAGGCGGGGAAAGCGTAGCGCGGTTGGTTCCCCTCACCCCGGCCCTCTCCCCAAAGGGGAGAGGGGAAAAGGCGAGGCCGTGCTTGTCCTTAAAACCGCACCAGACTGTCCCCTCTCCCCTGTGGGGAGAGGGTTAGGGTGAGGGGAAAATCACCCTTCGTGCAGCCCGCACTCGCGCTTCAGACCAAAGAAGCGCGTCTCTTCTTCCGCCATACCCGGCTCCCACTTGCGGGTGGTGTGGGTATCGCCCACCGACAGATAACCCTGGTCCCACAGCGGGTGATACTTCAGGCCGTGCTGTTGCAGATACTGATAAACGGTACGGTTATCCCAATCGATAATCGGCAGCACCTTGAACACTCCGCGCTGGATAGCCAGCACCGGCAAGCTGGCGCGGCTGCCGGACTGATCCCGGCGCAGCCCGGCGAACCAGGTTTGTGCGTTCAGCTCTTTCAACGCCCGGTTCATCGGTTCGACTTTGTTGATCTCATTGTATTTCTCAATGCCCTCAACGCCCTGCTCCCACAGCTTGCCGTAGCGAGCCTCCTGCCAGGCCGGACTCTGCTCTGCGCGATAGACCTTCAGGTTCAGCTTCAGCTTCTCCGTCAGCTCGTCGATAAACTGATAGGTTTCCGGGAACAGATAGCCGGTATCGGTGAGGATGACCGGAATATCCGGGCGAATTTTATTCACCAGATGCAGGCTCACCGCCGCCTGGATGCCAAAGCTCGACGAGAGCACAAACTCACCCGGCAGATTTTCCAGCGCCCAGGCAACGCGCCCTTCGGCATCGAGCTTTTCCAGCTGCGCGTTGACGTCGGCAAGCTGAAGGATACGTTCGACTTTCGGCAGGGCATTAAGGGCGTTTAGATCGAGTATGGACATAGTTACCTCGCGTTATTCCCCCTCGCCGCGGGCGAAGGGGGAATGAAGGGAAAGGTTATTCCCAGAAATCCCTTGCGGGATCGAGCACCGGGCGAATGATGCCCGCACGCACCGTAAAGTCGCCGAAGCCTTCACCCGCTTCGCGCTCTTTCGCCCAGCGCCCGACAAGCTGGTCCAGGGAATCCAGAATTTCCGGCTCGGTGATGTTCTCCCGGAACATACGTGGAATACGGGTGCCGATACGGTTGCCGCCAAGGTGCAGGTTATAGCGCCCCGGCGCTTTACCCACCAGCCCCAGCTCCGCCAGCATCGCGCGGCCGCAGCCGTTCGGGCAGCCGGTCACGCGCATGACGATATGCTCATCGGGAATACCATACTTCGCCAGAATCGCTTCCACCTTATCGGTAAACGACGGCAGGAAGCGCTCGGCCTCCGCCATCGCCAGCGGACAGGTCGGGAAGGAGACGCAGGCCATGGAGTTTTCGCGCTGCGGTTTCACCGCCTCCATCAGCCCATGGCTGCGGGCCAGCTTCTCGATCTTCGCCTTTTCGCTCTCCGGCACGCCGGCCACGATCAGGTTCTGGTTGGCGGTGATGCGGAACTCGCCCTGGTGGATCTTCGCAATTTCCAGCAGGCCGGTCTTCAGCGGACGGCCCGGATAGTCCAGGATACGGCCGTTTTCAATAAACAGGGTCAGGTGCCAGTTGTTGTCGATCCCTTTTACCCAACCGATGCGATCGCCGCGCCCGGTAAATTCGTACGGACGGATCGGCTCAAATTTGATGCCCGCCCGACGCTCCACCTCTTCTTTAAAGGTCTCTACGCCCACGCGCTCGAGGGTGTATTTAGTTTTGGCGTTTTTACGATCGGTACGGTTACCCCAGTCGCGCTGGGTGGTGACCACCGCTTCCGCCACCGCCAGGGTGTGCTCCAGCGGCAGATAGCCGAACTCGCTCGCGGTGCGGGCGTAGGTGTTTTTGTTACCGTGTTCGATGGAGAGACCGCCACCCACCAGCAGGTTAAAGCCCACCAGCTTGCCGTTTTCGGCAATGGCCACGAAGTTCATGTCGTTGGCGTGCAGATCGATATCGTTCTGCGGCGGGATCACCACCGTGGTTTTGAACTTACGCGGCAGATAGGTCTGGCCGAGGATCGGCTCTTCGTCGGTGGTCGCCACCTTCTCCTGATCGAGCCAGATCTCCGCATAGGCGCGGGTGCGCGGCAGCAGGTGTTCAGAGATCTTCTTCGCCCACTCGTAGGCCTCGGCGTGCAGCTCGGACTCGTACGGGTTAGAGGTGCAGAGCACGTTACGGTTCATGTCGTTGGCGGTCGCCAGCGCGTCCAGCCCCACCGAGTGCAACATCTGGTGTACCGGCTTCACGTTCTTCTTCAGAATACCGTGGAACTGGAAGGTCTGACGGTTGGTCAGACGGATGCTGCCGTAAATGGTATTTTCGCCGGCAAATTTATCGATGGCCTGCCACTGTTTAGTGGTGATGATGCCACCCGGCAGACGGCAGCGCAGCAGCATCGCGTGGCGCGGCTCCAGCTTCTGCTCGGCGCGCTCGGCGCGGATATCGCGGTCGTCCTGCTGGTACATGCCGTGGAAACGGATCAGCAGGAAGTTATCGCCTTTAAAACCGCCGGTCAGGCCGTCATTTAAATCTTCGGCAATGGTGCCGCGCAGGTAGTTGCTCTCTACCTTCATGCGCTCGGCATCAGTCAGTTTGCCTTCGACCACCAGTGGGCCAGGGTGTTTTTCGCTCATTAGTAGACATCTCGCTGATAACGGCGCTCTACGCGCAGCTCACTTAAATATTCATCCGCCGCTTCGACATCCATACCGCCGAATTGGGCAATCACTTCCAGTAAAGCCTGCTCAACGTCTTTCGCCATACGATTGGCGTCGCCGCAGACATAAATGTGGGCACCGTCGTTGATCCAGCGCCACAGCTCTGCGCCCTGTTCGCGCAGTTTGTCTTGTACATATATTTTTTGTTTCTGGTCGCGGGACCAGGCCAGATCGATGCGGGTCAGCACGCCCTCTTTCACGTAGCGCTGCCACTCCACCTGGTAGAGGAAATCTTCCGTAAAGTGCGGATTACCGAAGAAGAGCCAGTTTTTGCCCGGCGCCTCGTCCGCGGCGCGCTGCTGCATAAAGGCGCGGAACGGCGCAATGCCGGTGCCCGGGCCAATCATAATCACCGGCGTTTCCGGGTTGGCGGGCAGGCGGAAGTTGTCGTTGTGCTCGATAAAGACCCGCACTTCCCCCTCTTCTTCTACGCGATCCGCCAGGAAGCCCGATGCCCCGCCGGTACGGGGGCGGCCTTCGATGTCGTAGCGCACGGCGCCCACCGTAATGTGCACTTCGCTCTCCACTTCCGCCTGGGCGGAGGCAATAGAGTAGAGGCGCGGGGTAAGCGGACGCAGTAGCCCTACCAGGGCGTCGGCATCCAGCTGGGCCGGAGAGAAACGCACCATATCCACAATCGGCGTAGTGGCGGCATAGTGTTGCAATTTGGCTTTATCGCCCACCAGCGGCAGCAGGGTTTCGCTGCGGCTCAGGGTGGCGTAGTTTTCCACGATAGTGGCGGTGTTAACGGTCAGCTCGAAATGCCACTGCAGCGCTTCGGAAAGCGGCAGGGTTTTGCCGTCTACGCTCACCGGCTCGTCGCCTTTCAGCCACAGCAGCTCCACCAGCTCTTTGACCAGCGCCGGATCGTTCTGGTACCACACCCCCAGCGCGTCGCCCGGCTGGTAGCGCAGGCCGGAATCGCCGAGATCGATTTCGATATGGCGCACATCTTTCTCAGAATCGCGGCCGGTGATTTTCTGATTCACCGAGAGCGTCGCCGTCAGCGGCGCCTCTTTGGTATAGGGGCTGGAGAAGACCTCGTTTACCGCACCGCTGGCGGTAGCGGCGGCCTGCGCCGGGCTCTCTTTCGGCACCCGGGCTTTCAGCACCTCAACGATGCGCTCGCGCCACTGGGCCGCCGCGGCCTGGTACTCCACGTCGGTATCGACGCGGTCCAGCAGGCGTTCACCGCCTAGCTCGGCCAGCTTGCTGTCGAAATCTTTACCCGACTGGCAGAAGAATTCATAGGAGGAGTCCCCGAGGCCAAAGACGGCAAAGGCCGTGCCGGCAAGCTTCGGTGCTTTTTTCGAGAACAGGAACTTATGCAGCGCCACGGCCTCTTCGGGCGGCTCACCTTCGCCCTGGGTTGAGGTCACCACCACCAGCAGTTTTTCTGACGCGATTTGCTTAAATTTATAATCCCCGGCGTTCACCAGGTTCACGTTCAGTTGAGCAGCCAGCAGGTCGTCGCGCAGGGCTTCCGCCACGCGGCGGGCGTTGCCGGTCTGCGAAGCGGAAATCAGCGTAATGGCGGGCACTTCCACTGCCGCAGCGGGTGCAGTGACGGTAGCGCCAGGCTGCTGGTTCAGCACGCCCCAGAAATAGCCGGAGACCCAGGCAAGCTGGTGAGGAGACAAATCGGTGGTGGCTGCCTGGAGGCGCGCCAGCTGCTCCGGGTTTAGCGGCAGCAGATTCGAAGGTGGGGCCTGTGTTGTCATGCGTTGTTATGTTCCAGTAGCAAAGCGGAATTTATGCAAAAAGACCAAACTAGCGATAAGGTTAACGGCGGCGATAATAACAATTAAAGAAGGGATGGAAATAATAAATAACCAAAAGAACTAACCTCTTTTAGTTATCATTCTTAACAATAAAAACGATTAGCTAATTATATGATAATAAAAGATAAAAATATGATTAACCTGTTCAGCCAGCCGCTGCGACGGGTTTGCCGGTTTTAGTTAATGCTAAAAAAGGTGCTTTCCGGTACTATGCGGCCGTTTTTTCCGCATTTGAGAGTCCACGATGTCCACCACACTGTTTAAAGATTTCATCTTCGAA
>DKMV01000345.1:9169-14158 GCA_002469605.1 Leclercia sp. UBA7405 | reverse complement strand
TTTAAAGATTTCATCTTCGAAGCCGCTCACCGCCTGCCCCACGTACCGGAAGGACACAAATGTGGCCGTCTGCACGGGCACTCCTTTATGGTGCGCCTTGAAATTACGGGTGAAGTCGATCCGCATACCGGCTGGATTATGGACTTTTCCGAACTGAAAGCGGCCTTTAAGCCAACCTACGACCGCCTCGATCACTACTATCTGAACGATATTCCCGGCCTTGAGAACCCTACCAGCGAAGTGCTGGCAAAATGGATTTGGGATCAGATGAAACCGCTGGTGCCGCTGCTGAGCGCGGTGATGATCAAAGAGACCTGCACCGCCGGCTGCGTCTACCGCGGCGAGTGAGATTGTTCAGGCGCCTTCTCCCCGCAGGACTGGCCGCACCTGCCAGTGCTAATCTGAGCGTTGTTACCTGAAACAAAGGCCCCTTAAAAAGGGGCCTCGGGAAGCATCAGGCAATATTCAGATACTTGTGCGTCTGCATCGACAGACGCCAGTTGCGGGCAATACAGGTGTCGATGCACAGACGGGTAGCGTCCTCTTTCTGGCTGATGGGCTGCAGGGCAATAACGCGCTGCTTTTCATCCGTCAGGGTCGCCAGCAGCTCGTCCAGCGCTTCGATATCGCGCACGCGTCCAACCGGGTGTTTGATCTCATCGGCACGCTCCAGCGCCTGGGAGAGCACGTCGTAACCGCCGCGCATGTTCACTTTTGGCGATACCGTCACCCAGGTGGTGTGCGAGCAGCGCACCTCGTGGGTACCGCTGGTCTCGATCTGGCAGCTGTAGCCGTTTTTCTCCAGCAGCATGGTAAGCGGCATCAGGTCATGAATGCAGGGCTCGCCGCCGGTGATCACTACGTGGCGCGCGGTCCAGCCCTGACGACCAATAATGGCCAGCAGATCTTCCGCATTCGCCGCACCCCATTTGTCGCTCTCTTTGGTTTTGGCCAGGATGCTAAACAGCGACACTTCCCGATCCGCAAGCTTATCCCAGGTATGTTTGGTGTCACACCAGGCACAGCCAACCGGGCATCCCTGCAAACGAATAAAGATAGCGGGCACGCCGGTAAAGTAACCCTCGCCTTGCAGGGTCTGGAACATCTCGTTAATCGGGTACTGCATAGTTATCTCTGGTCAGATTTACGGGTGGGCATTATTGCAGATCGCACATAATCAGGCAAAAGAACCCCGGCCACGATTTTATTACTGTCAGTTTAAGGATAGCCAGGCTAACGCCTTAAGGTGGAGAGTCGTTGTCAGAGGGTAATGTTAAAAACATTAAAACTTACACTACGCTTTTAAGATATCGCCCACCCGGCTCGCGTCGACGTTAACCCCCTTGACCGAGTAGCCATCAGAATACTGGACAAGCAGAATGAGTCATTTTGCGGTAATAACGCTACCGTTATACAGCCATATGCGCGCGATGGAAGCACTGGCAAAACACCTTATCATGCGCGGCCATCGGGTCACATTTTTTCAGCAGGAAGAGGCTCGCACGCAGCTCAGGGAACCGCAGGCGCACTTCATCGCAGTGGGTCACCCGACGCCGTCTGCGATGCACGAGCCGGGTTTTTTCCGTCTGATATCAGGTATGGCAAGCGTTACCGATATGCTGTGCCGTGAACTGCCGCGCGCCTTCCGACAGCACAATATTGACGCCGTGATTGTCGATCAGATGGAGCCGGCTGGAGGGCTGGTTGCACAAGCGCTTAACCTGCCCTTTATCTCCATCTGCTGCGCCCTGCCGGTAAACCGGGATAGTACCATCCCCTTGCCGGTGATGCCTTTTGGCTATGGCACCAGCGATCGCAGCCGGAAATTATACGCCTCCAGCGCGGATGTTTATGACTGGCTGATGTCGAGACAGGGGCGGGTCATTGCCCGTCATGCACAGGCGTTTGGTCTGCCCTCGCGTAACAGGCTGGATCAATGCCTGTCGCCGCTGGCGCAAATCAGCCAGACTATCCCAGGCTTTGATTTTCCACGTACCTTGCCCACCTGCTTCCATGCGGTAGGCCCGCTACGCTACGATCCGCCAGCGGTTTCTTCCGGCAATAAGAAGCCGTTTGTTTTTGCGTCATTAGGCACGCTCCAGGGCCACCGCTATAGGCTGTTCCGCACGATCGCCCGCGCCTGCCGACAGGCGGGTGTGTCTTTGCTGATTGCCCACTGTGACAGGCTTAATGCAGATCAAACCGCCCGGCTGGCGCAGGCGGGGGCGCAAACTGTAGGATTTACCGATCAGCTGGCGGTATTGCGCGATGCCAGCGCCGTCATTACCCACGCAGGGCTAAATACGGTTATGGACGCCATCGCCACCGCCACACCGATCCTCGCGGTGCCGCTGGCGTTTGACCAGCCAGGGGTCGCCGCCCGGGTGGTCTTCAGCGGCATTGGCCTTAAGGCCTGCCGTTTTTCGCCGAGCCGCACGCTCAGCCAGCATCTTCTCGATCTGCTGGAAAATAAGCACTACACGCAGCGCATCACCGCCCTCCAGACTCAGCTGATAAACGCCGGCGGGGCAGCACGGGCTGCCGCAATTATTGAGCAGGCGGTATACACACGTCATAGCGTACCGACGGTGTAATGATAAAAAAAAACCCGCCGAAGCGGGTTTTTCTAAAGATGAAGGTTCAGAGTGAATTACTGACCTTTGATCTCTTTACGACCGTTGTACGGTGCTTTTTCACCCAGCGCTTCTTCGATACGAATCAGCTGGTTGTATTTAGCAACGCGGTCAGAACGGCTCATAGAACCAGTTTTGATCTGGCCTGCAGCGGTACCAACAGCCAGGTCAGCGATGGTTGCATCTTCAGTTTCGCCAGAACGGTGAGAGATAACGGCAGTGTAGCCAGCATCTTTCGCCATTTTGATCGCAGCCAGAGTTTCGGTCAGAGAACCGATCTGGTTGAATTTGATCAGGATGGAGTTAGCGATGCCTTTCTCGATGCCTTCTTTCAGGATCTTGGTGTTGGTTACGAACAGGTCGTCACCAACCAGCTGGATTTTGTCGCCCAGTACTTTGGTCTGGTATGCGAAACCATCCCAGTCAGATTCGTCCAGGCCATCTTCGATGGAGACGATCGGGTACTGTTTGGTCAGCTCTTCCAGGAAGTGGGTGAACTCTTCAGAAGTGAAGGCTTTGTTGCCTTCGCCAGCCAGAACGTATTTGCCGTCTTTGTAGAACTCAGACGCTGCACAGTCCATCGCCAGGGTGATGTCGGTGCCCAGCTCGTAGCCAGCAGCTTTAACAGCTTCAGCGATAACAGCCAGTGCTTCGGCGTTAGAGCCCAGGTTCGGCGCGTAGCCGCCTTCGTCACCAACGGCAGTGTTCATGCCTTTGGCTTTCAGTACTTTTGCCAGGTGATGGAAAACTTCAGAACCCATACGGATGGCTTCTTTAACAGTTTTCGCGCCAACCGGCTGAATCATAAATTCCTGGATATCAACGTTGTTATCCGCGTGCTCACCGCCGTTGATGATGTTCATCATCGGAACCGGCATAGAGTATTTGCCCGGAGTACCGTTCAGTTCAGCGATGTGTTCGAACAGCGGCTGACCTTTAGACGCAGCAGCGGCTTTGGCGTTTGCCAGAGAAACGGCCAGGATTGCGTTCGCACCGAAGTTAGATTTGTTTTCAGTACCGTCCAGATCGATCATGATTTTATCGATGCCGGCCTGGTCTTTGGCATCTTTGCCAAGGATTGCCTGTGCGATCGGGCCGTTAACCGCGCCAACAGCTTTGGTTACGCCTTTGCCCAGGAAACGGGATTTGTCGCCATCGCGCAGTTCCAGCGCTTCGCGGGAACCAGTAGAAGCACCTGACGGGGCAGCTGCCATGCCTACGAAACCACCTTCCAGGTGTACTTCGGCTTCAACAGTCGGGTTACCACGGGAGTCGATGATTTCACGACCGATGACTTTAACGATTTTGGACATTAGATTTTCCTCAGTACAAGTTAAACTAAAACTCCAGACAAACAACGCGTACCCATGGTACGCGTTGCCGTTCTAACTTTTTTTACTTCACCTGACGCTTCTGGTACTCATTGGCGGCTTTCACAAAGCCCGCAAACAACGGATGCCCATCACGCGGCGTAGAAGTAAATTCCGGGTGGAACTGACAGGCCACAAACCACGGATGGTTCGGCACCTCGATGATCTCGACTAACTGATCATCCCCGGAGCGGCCCGCAACACGCAGACCCGCTGCTTCAATCTGTTTCAACAACATATTGTTGACTTCATAGCGGTGACGATGGCGCTCGGTAATGGTCGGCGCGCCATACAGCTTGCGAACCACGCTATCGTCGGACAGCTGGCAGGCCTGTGCGCCAAGACGCATGGTGCCACCCAGATCGCTCTTCTCGGTACGGACTTCGACGTTACCTTCTTCGTCGCGCCATTCGGTGATAAGCGCCACTACAGGGTACTTACAGTCTGGCACAAATTCCGTAGAGTTCGCGTTTTCCATCCCCGCTACGTTGCGCGCAAATTCGATCAGCGCAACCTGCATACCCAGGCAAATGCCGAGGTAAGGAATATTGTTTTCACGCGCATAGCGTGCGGTAGCGATCTTGCCTTCTACGCCACGGTAGCCGAAGCCGCCAGGGATCAGAATAGCATCCAGATCTTTCAGAATTTCGACACCGCGCGTTTCAACATCCTGCGAATCAATAAGCTTGATGTTTACAGAGACGCGGTTCTTCAGGCCACCGTGTTTCAGCGCTTCGATAACTGACTTATAGGCATCCGGCAGTTCAATGTACTTGCCAACCATACCGATAGTCACTTCACCCGCCGGGTTCGCTTCTTCATAGATAACCTGTTCCCATTCAGACAGGTTAGCTTCCGGACAGTTCAGGCTGAATCGTTTACAAATATAATCGTCCAGCCCCTGTGATTTCAACAGGCCCGGAATTTTATAAATGGAATCGACGTCTTTCATTGAAATAACGGCTTTTTCCGGCACGTTACAGAAC
>DKMV01000345.1:892-9036 GCA_002469605.1 Leclercia sp. UBA7405 | reverse complement strand
TTCCGGCACGTTACAGAACAATGCAATTTTCGCACGTTCGTTAGCCGGAACGGCGCGATCGGAGCGGCAAACCAGGATATCGGGCTGAATACCGATAGAGAGCAGCTCTTTTACAGAGTGCTGCGTTGGCTTGGTTTTCACTTCACCCGCAGCCGCCATGTACGGCACCAGGGTCAGGTGCATAAACAGCGCGTGCTCACGGCCAATATCTACCGCCAGCTGGCGAATGGCTTCGAGGAACGGCAGGGATTCGATATCACCTACGGTACCGCCGATTTCAACCAGCACCACGTCATGACCTTCGCCACCGGCAATGATGCGCTCTTTGATAGCGTTAGTGATGTGCGGGATAACCTGAACGGTTGCGCCCAGATAGTCGCCACGGCGCTCTTTACGCAGAACGTCAGAGTAGATGCGGCCAGTGGTGAAGTTGTTGCGACGCGTCATTTTGGTGCGAATGAAACGCTCGTAGTGGCCAAGATCCAGGTCGGTTTCAGCGCCGTCTTCAGTAACGAACACTTCCCCGTGTTGGATTGGACTCATGGTACCCGGATCGACGTTGATATACGGATCCAGCTTCATCATGGTCACATTGAGGCCACGGGCTTCAAGAATGGCTGCGAGGGAGGCTGCGGCAATGCCTTTACCCAGAGAGGATACGACCCCGCCGGTCACAAAAATATAGTTCGTTGTCATGCTGAACCTGAGAAGTTAGGGTGAAACGATGGAATAACCAGGACGGGAAAGTAGTATACCCGAACACGACGAGCGCCACAAACTTTCATTCTCCGTCTCCTTCCCAGGCTCTGACAAACATAAGGAGTGAGAAAATAGCCCCTTTTGGGTAAATGTTTTTGACGCAAATCAAGCGCTTGTCATTTAAAAAATCACACAAATAGCGCTTAATCGCAAAAAAACGTTAGAGATCAGATTCCTGTCGTTTTACTTCCTGCCACACCTCTTCCATCGCCTCCAGATCCACGCCGGTCATTTCCTGGCCACGGGCGGCGATAATACGCTCCACTTCGCGAAAACGGCGTTCAAATTTTAGGTTGGCTTTTTGCAGCGCCGACTCCGCTTTGACGCCCAGATGGCGCGAGAGGTTAACCGTGGCAAACAGCAGGTCTCCCACCTCCTCTTCCAGTTTTTGCTGGTCAATCACCACCTGGTTCGCTTCGTGCATTACTTCATCAATCTCTTCATGCACTTTTTCGAGGACCGGGCCAAGGGTCATCCAGTCAAAGCCCACCGTGGAGCAGCGCTTCTGGATTTTATGGGCGCGCATCAGCGCGGGCAGGCTCAGGGGAATATCGTCCAGCGCGGAGTGCTGGGATTTTTCGGCGCGCTCGGCGCTTTTAATCTCTTCCCAGCGGGCCAGCACCTCGGTGCTGTTGGTGGCGGTGGCGTCACCAAAAATGTGCGGATGGCGGCGTTCAAGCTTGTCGCTGATGGCGGCGCAGATATCGTTAAAATCAAAACGCCCCTCCTCCTGCCCCATCTGGGCATAGAAGACCACCTGGAAGAGCAGGTCGCCCAGCTCGCCGCGCAGATCGTCGAAATCTTCCCGGGAGATGGCATCCAGCACTTCGTAGGTCTCTTCCAGCGTGTAGGGCGCGATGGTGGCGAAGGTCTGCTCTTTATCCCACGGACAGCCGTTTTCCGGGTCACGCAGGCGTTTCATAATGCCGAGCAGGCGGTCGATTTGGTTCATGGTGTTTTCCTGAAAATAGAGAGGCCGGGCGGCAGCGCCTTACCCGGCCTGAAAAAAAAGCGTGGATCAGCCCCCGTGCAGACGACGCGCGTCTATCACGTCCGGCACCTGGTTCAGCTTGCCGAGCACGCGGCCCAGTACCTGCAGGTTATAAATTTCGATGGTCATATCGATGGTGGCCAGCTGCTGGCGCGTATCGCTGCGGCTGGCCACGCCAAGGACATTCACCTTCTCGTTCGCCAGAATGGTGGTGATATCGCGCAGCAGGCCGCTGCGATCGTTGGCCGAGACCCGCACCACCAGCGAATAGCCCGCCGAGTAGCTCTCGCCCCAGACGGCATCGACGATGCGTTCCGGCGCGTGGGATTGCAGCTCCGCCAGCTGGTCACAGTCCGACCGGTGAATGGAGATCCCGCGCCCCTGGGTGATAAAACCAACAATATCATCCCCCGGAATGGGCTGACAGCAGCGGGCAATGTGGTGCATCAGATTGCCAACGCCCTCTACAACGACCCGGCCGTTGTCCTTGCTGCGGTGCTGCTGCGGGGCATAGGTTTTCTGCTGGAGCTGTTTCAGCGCCGCCGCATCCTGCTCTTCCGCGCTCGGCTTGTTGAACTGCGCCTGCAGGAAGTTGACCATCTGGTTAAGGCGAATATCGCCCCCGCCGATGGCGGCCAGCAACTCGTCCAGCTCGTTAAAGTTGTAGCGCGGCAGCAGGTGTTTCTCCGCCTCTTTCAGGCTGATGCCCAGATGCTCCAGCTCATCGTCGAGGATCTGACGCCCCGCCAGGATGTTTTTGTCCCTGTCCTGCTTACGGAACCAGGCGTGGATCTTCGAGCGCCCGCGGCTGGTGGTGACATAGCCCAGGTTAGGGTTCAGCCAGTCGCGGCTGGGGTTCGGCTGTTTCTGGGTGATGATTTCAATCTGATCGCCCATCTGCAGCTGGTAGGTGAAGGGGACGATGCGACCGCTGATTTTAGCGCCAATGCAGCGGTGCCCCACGTCGCTATGAATGTGGTAGGCAAAGTCGAGCGGGGTCGAGCCCGCGGGCAGATCCACCACGTCCCCTTTCGGGGTAAAGACGTAGACCCGGTCGTCAAAGACCTGGCTGCGCACCTCGTCGAGCAGCTCGCCGGAATCGGCCATCTCCTCCTGCCAGGCAATCAGCTTACGCAGCCAGGCAATACGGTCTTCGTGGCCGGTACGGGCGCCGCTGGAGGTGCCCTCTTTATACTTCCAGTGCGCGGCAACGCCCAGCTCGGCGTCTTCGTGCATCTGTTTAGTACGGATCTGGATCTCAACCGTTTTGCCCTGCGGCCCCAGCACCACGGTGTGGATCGACTGATAGCCGTTCGGTTTCGGGTTAGCCACGTAGTCGTCGAACTCGTCCGGCAGATGGCGGAAGTGGGTATGCACGATCCCCAGCGCGGCGTAGCAATCCTGCAGCCGCTCGGCGACGATACGCACCGCGCGCACGTCGAACAGCTCATCAAAGGCGAGATGCTTTTTCTGCATTTTGCGCCAGATGCTGTAGATATGCTTAGGCCGGCCATAGACTTCGGCCTTCACGCCCTCTTCTTTGATCGATTTGCGCAGCCCGCCGACGAACTCCTCAATGTAGTGTTCGCGGTCAATTCGACGCTCGTGCAGCAGTTTTGCGATGCGTTTGTATTCGGCCGGGTGCAGATAGCGGAAGCAGTAATCCTCCAGCTCCCACTTCAGCTGGCCGATGCCTAACCGGTTCGCCAGCGGGGCGTAGATGTTGGTGCACTCTTTCGCCGCCAGCACGCGCTCGTCTTCCGGCGCGTCTTTGACTTCGCGCAGATGCGCCACGCGCTCGGCGAGCTTAATCACCACGCAGCGGAAGTCGTCCACCATCGCCAGCAGCATACGGCGAACGTTATCGACCTGTTCGGAAGAGACGGAGTCGGTATGGGTGGCCTTAAGCTGGCGGATAGCCGCCATATCGCGCACACCGTGAATAAGCGCCACCACGGATGTGCCTACGCTTTCCCGCAGTACCTCTTCGCTTACCACTTCAGCATCCGCCAGCGGGAACAGCAGCGCCGCCTGCAGCGTTTCGATATCCATGCTCAGCATAGAGAGGATTTCAACCATCTCAATGCCGCGCCACAGCAGTAGCTCGGCGTCCGGATGCCCCGCGGTGGTGCGCAGACAGTAGGACCAGGTTTCGGTTAAGCGCTCACACGACTGCTGGCTGGCAATTCCCAGACTTGCGATCCATTTTTGTGGGTCAAATTCACCAGCCTTATTAAGATGTGCACTTCTTACCGCAACCATCGTCCTCTCCTTTTGGGACTCTGCCTGTCGAATTCGACAAGCCGTAACTAATCTTTATGCTCAAACAACGCCATTGATTCCAGATGCCCAGTGTGGGGGAACATATCTAACATTGCCAGACGCTGAATCTGGTAACCCGCCCGCAATAGCGCCTCGCTGTCCCGGGCAAGGGTTGCCGGATTACAGGAGACATACACCACGCGCTTAGGCGCGAGTTTAATAATATGTTGCATCACGCCAGGTGCGCCAGCACGCGCGGGATCGAGCAGAACTTTATCGAAACCGTGCTTCGCCCAGGGCTGCTGCGTCACGTCCTCTTCCAGGTTCTCATGGAAGAAGGTCACATTGTGCAGGCCGTTGTAGCTGGCGTTATCACGCCCCTTTTCCACCAGCGCGGCGACGCCTTCCACCCCCACGACGCTGTGGGCACGTTTTGCCAGCGGCAGGGTAAAATTCCCCATTCCACAGAACAGATCGAGCACCCGGTCGCCCGGCTGGACGTCAAGCCAGTCAAGGGCCGTTGCCACCATCTGCTGGTTCACGCCATCGTTAACCTGAATAAAGTCCCGCGGGCTGAACGTTAAGCGTAGCCCGTCTGAGTCATACCAGGGCGTTTCTCCGCTAAGCTGCTCAAGTATCTCGCTTTGTGGGGCAAGGTACAGCGCGAGCTGATGGGAATGCGAAAAGCGTTCCAGTTTTTCGCGGTCTTGCGCCGTAAGCGGCGCAGTATGGCGCAGCACCATAAGCGGACCGCCGTTTGCCAGCACCAGCTCCACATGGCCCAGCTGGCGTTTACCCTGTAGCTCCTCCAGGCACTCGCGCACCGCCGGGAGCAGTGCCTCAAGTTGGGGCACCAGAACAGGGCACTGATGCACATCCACGATATCGCTGGAGTTAGCCTTACGAAATCCCATCTCCAGCCGCTCCTGTTTGGGCTGCCAGTTCAGGCTCAACCGCGCACGGCGGCGATAACCCCAGGGCTTGTCGGCGATAATAGCGTTCACCTCATGCTTCAGTAATCGCGCTAACGCATTACTTTTGCTTTTCTCCTGCAGGGCAACGCTGGCATGCTGTTGCTGGCAGCCGCCGCAGACGCCAAAGTGCGGGCAACGCGGAATTTCGCGTTCCGGGCTATCATTCAGGCGGCGTTTAACCTGGCCGCGCGCAAACTGCCGTTTATCCTCCGTCAGGGTGACTTCTGCGCGCTCGCCGGGCAGCAGACCGGGGATAAATAACGTTTTACCGTTATGGCGCGCCACGCCCTGCCCGAACGGATCCAGGTCGGTGACATCAACAGTTATGATCTGACGCGTCGTCACGCGTCGCTTTGCAGAGTAGAATTGCGCCATTGCCGGGAAGTATCTCTAATGAACATATTGACTCTAATTGTCCCATAACGGAACTCCATGACCAACTACAGCCTGCGTGCGCGCATGATGATTTTGATCCTCGCCCCTACCGTACTCATTGGTTTGCTGCTGAGCATCTTCTTTGTTGTGCACCGCTATCACGACCTGCAACGTCAGCTGGAAGACGCCGGAGCCAGTATTATCGAGCCGCTGGCGGTCTCAAGCGAATACGGCATGAACCTGCAAAATCGCGAGTCAATCGGCCAGCTGATAAGCGTCCTGCACCGTCGCCACTCGGACATTGTGCGGGCGATTTCGGTGTATGACCAACATAACCGCCTGTTTGTTACCTCTAATTTTCATCTGGATCCCGGCGCACTGCGCATCGCCGACGGCATGCCTTTCCCCCGCCGGCTGAACGTGGTGCGTCATGGCGATATCATGATTTTGCGCACGCCGATCATCTCTGAAAGCTATTCACCTGATGAATCCGCCGTATCCGATGCCAAGCCGGGCAATAATATGCTGGGATATGTGGCGCTGGAGCTGGATCTCAAGTCCGTGCGGCTACAGCAGTACAAAGAGATTTTTATCTCCTCGGTAATGATGCTGTTTTGTATTGGTATCGCCCTGATATTCGGCTGGCGATTGATGCGCGACGTCACCAGCCCCATCCGCAACATGGTCAATACCGTTGACCGCATCCGCCGCGGGCAGCTGGATAGCCGCGTCGAGGGCTTTATGCTCGGCGAGCTGGATATGCTGAAAAACGGCATCAACTCAATGGCGATGTCGCTGGCGGCCTATCACGAAGAGATGCAGCATAACGTCGATCAGGCCACCTCCGATCTGCGCGAAACCCTGGAGCAGATGGAGATCCAGAACGTAGAGCTGGACCTGGCGAAAAAACGTGCTCAGGAAGCGGCACGCATTAAGTCTGAGTTCCTGGCCAATATGTCCCACGAACTGCGCACCCCGCTGAATGGCGTGATTGGCTTTACCCGCCTGACGCTAAAAACCGAACTCAATCCGACCCAGCGTGACCACCTGAACACCATCGAGCGTTCGGCGAATAACCTGCTGACCATCATCAACGACGTGCTGGACTTCTCGAAGCTGGAAGCGGGCAAGCTGATCCTCGAGAGCATCCCCTTCCCGCTGCGCAGTACGCTGGATGAGGTGGTTACTCTGCTGGCCCACTCCTCCCACGATAAGGGGCTGGAGCTGACGCTGAATATCAAAAATGACGTGCCGGATAACGTTATCGGCGATCCGCTGCGTCTGCAGCAGGTGATCACCAACCTGGTGGGCAACGCCATCAAATTCACCGAGAGCGGTAATATCGATGTGCTGGTGGAGAAGCGCGCCCTCAGCAACACCAAGGTGCAGATCGAAGTGCAGATCCGCGATACCGGCATCGGTATCCCCGAGCGCGATCAGTCCCGCCTGTTCCAGGCGTTCCGCCAGGCGGATGCCAGTATCTCCCGCCGCCACGGCGGCACCGGGCTGGGTCTGGTTATCACCCAGAAGCTGGTGAAAGAGATGGGCGGGGATATCTCCTTCCACAGCCAGCCGAACCGGGGCTCCACCTTCTGGTTCCATATCAATCTCGACCTTAATCCTAATGCCCTGACCGACGGGCCGCTGATGGACTGCCTGCAGGGCAAACGTCTCGCCTACGTTGAACCTAACGCCGCGGCCGCCCAGAGCACCCTGGATGTGCTGAGCACCACGCCGCTGGAGGTGATCTACAGCCCGGCCTTCTCCGCGCTGGCGGAGGATCACTACGATATTCTGCTGATGGGCATCCCAGTGACCTTTACCGGCGAGCTGTCCATGCAGCAGGAGCGGCTGGCGAAAGCCGCGTCAATGACCGATTACCTGCTGCTGGCGTTGCCGTGTCACGCCCAGATCAACGCCGAGGAGCTGAAGCACGACGGCGCGGCGGCCTGCCTGCTGAAACCGCTCACCGCCACCCGCCTGCTGCCGGCGCTCACGGAGTATTGCCGCCTGAACGACTACGCGGTGCCGCTCATCAGCGATGAGAATAAGCTGCCGATGACGGTGATGGCCGTGGATGATAACCCCGCCAACCTGAAGCTGATCGGCGTCCTGCTGGAGGATCAGGTGCAGCAGATTGAGCTTTGCGAAAGCGGTGTGAAGGCGGTTGAGCGCGCGAAACAGATGCAGTTTGACCTGATCCTGATGGATATTCAGATGCCGGAGATGGACGGTATTCGTGCCTGCGAGCTGATTCGCCAGCTTCCGCACCAGCAGCAAACGCCGGTCGTGGCCGTTACGGCCCACGCCATGGCCGGGCAGAAAGAGAAGCTGCTGAGCGCCGGCATGAACGACTATCTGGCCAAACCTATTGATGAAGAGAAGCTGCGCACCCTGCTGCTGCGTTACAAGCCCGGCCCGACGACCAGCGCCTGGATCGCCCCGGCCGAAACGCCGGAGCCGCCGGTCAGCAACGACGTGACCTTCGACTGGCAGCTGGCGCTGCGCCAGGCGGCGGGTAAACCGGATCTGGCCCGCGAGATGCTGCAAATGCTGGTGGCGTTCCTGCCGGAAATTCGTAACAAGGTGGAGGAGCAACTGGTGGGTGAAAATCCGCCGGAGCTGCTGGAAGCCATTCATAAGCTGCACGGCAGCTGCGGCTACAGCGGGGTGCCGCGCCTGAAGAATCTCTGCCAGCTGCTGGAGCAGCAGCTGCGTTCTGGCACGCCGGAGAGCGAACTGGAGCCGGAATTCCTGGAGCTGCTGGATGAGATGGATAACGT
>DKMV01000345.1:308-732 GCA_002469605.1 Leclercia sp. UBA7405 | reverse complement strand
GCTGGATGAGATGGATAACGTCACGCGGGAAGCGATGAAAGTACTGGGATCATAATGCCTTCTCTCCCCTGAGGGAGAGGGCCAGGGTGAGTGGGACCATGCGACTCAAGTGGAGGTTCCCCTCACCCTCTCCTCAAAGGAGGGAAGGAGTAAACAATGCCTACACCTCCATTCCCATCTTCAACACCGCGGCAATGTTCCTCGCTGCCATCCGCACGTTTTCTGCGGCCTCTTCCAGCGCCTCCTCCAGCGTGCAAATGGTGTAGATCACGCTGAACACCGCGTCGATACCGTGATCGTGCACCACGCCTACGTCCGCCGTCAGGCTACCGGCGATGCCAATCACCGGTTTGTTGTAGCGCTTAGCGACTTTCGCTACTCCAACCGGCACCTTGCCGTGAATGGTCTGGCTGTCGATGCGCCC
>DKMV01000345.1:0-183 GCA_002469605.1 Leclercia sp. UBA7405 | reverse complement strand
GGTCTGGCTGTCGATGCGCCCTTCGCCGGTGATCACCAGATCGGCATCAGCAACCTGCAGGTCGAGATGCAGGGCATCGGTCACAATCTCAATGCCCTGGCGCAGCTCTGCGCCGCAAAAGGCATAGAGCGCGGCACCCATGCCGCCCGCCGCGCCACCGCCCGCGAGATTTAACACGTCGAT
>DKMV01000050.1 GCA_002469605.1 Leclercia sp. UBA7405 | reverse complement strand
GTACAAACAGCTCGGCGTCCGGCTTGTCGCCAGAGAAGCCGCCCACATCGTGGCCGACGTTGAACAGCCCGGAGAGGCTCATGCCCAGTCCCATGCGGATGTTGTAGCGCAGCGTCTGCCAGCTGGTGCGGTTATCGCCGCTCCATGTCTGCACGTAGCGCTGCATGCCGGCGCAGCCGGAACGGGAGATCAGATAGGGACGCTTCTCCGGCGCGAACCGCTGCTGCGCCTCCAGCGAGGCGCGCATCATCAGCAGCGGCATCACCGGACGAATATGCTTAATGGCGATGCTCTGGCCGAAGCCGTGGCAGCGCGCTTCGCCGTCCCACACCTCATACTCGTTATTGTCGTTCCAGGTGGAGTCGATCCCCATCTCCAGCAGCTGGGTGGTTACCCCTTCCTGCCACCACCGCACCGTCTGCGGATTGGTGAAGTCGAGGTGCGAGCCTTCGTCATCCCAGAAGCTGGAGCGTTCCGGCGCATCGGTTTCTGAATCTCGGATAAAGAGACCTTTTTCCGCCACCTCGCTATAGCGCGGATGATCCTGCAGCAGGCAAGGCTTGATATTGGCGGCAAGCTTTAATCCGGCGTCGTGGAAGGCCTGGCTCATCACCTTCGGCTGCGGCACCTTGTCGTAGTTCCAGTTGAAGACATAGCGCTTGCCGTTAATGGAGGTGTAGCCGGAGGAGAGCTGGAAGGAGTCGCACGGAATCGCCTGCTCTTCGCACAGGCGAATAAAGTTCATCAGCTGGTTTTGCGCGTCCGGCGCGTCGGTGTAGTGCATGGTGGAGCCGCTGTAGCCCAGGCTCCACTTCGGCCCGAACAGGGTTTTGCCGGTGAGGCGCACAAAGGCTTTGGTGACGTCCAGCACTCGTCTGCCGGTAAAGAGGTAGTAGTCGATATCGCCCGCTTCCGCCTGCCAGCGGCGATAGGCGGTGTGGTAGTTGTCGATCTCGTTGCCCAGATCCAGCCAGCAGCTGCTCAGGTTGTCGTAAAAGAGGCCGTAGCTCACTTCGTCGCGCCGGGCGATGGTGAACGGAATATGCTTGTACAGCGGGTCGGTGCTCACCGCGTTGTAGCCCATGGCGTCCAGGTTGCGCATCTCATAGCGTTTGCCGTTGCGCTGCAAATCGCCCGCTTTCTCCCCCAGGCCATAGAAACGCTCATCCGTGCAGCGGCTCAGGTAGTGGGCCACTCCGTCCCCGTGGGCGTTCAGCAGATAGGCGCTGGTCGGGCGGTCGTTCACCAGCGGCTGCCACTCGCCCCCCTCATCGCGATGGTGCCACTCCAGCCACAGGGGCTGGTGGACGGTGACCCGCAGCTTTTCGGTGGCGATGGTCAGCGCACCATCCTGCTGCGTGAGCGTCCAGGCCGGGCAGGTAAACCCGCTCAGATCCTGACGATCGCGCCCCTCCCAGGGCACATCTTCCGCCGGGGCGATGCTCCAGGTTCGGTTCAGCGCCAGCTCGCCGTGGCGTTTAATCAGCACCCGGAACAGGTTCTCTTCCAGCACGTACAGGCACAGGCGGTGGCGGTTATCGACCCGCAGCTCCAGATGGTGTGCGGATTGCGTCTCAAGGGTCCAGTTTTTCAGGGTTTTCATATGCAGTAGATCCACTATCAGGCGCGCGCGGCGCGGCGTTCAGCAATAAATGCCACCAGGAAAACAGCGCCAACCAGGTCAAAGAGACCCATGGCAATGAACAGCGGGTTAAAGCCGATTTTGTCGGCGGTCACCCCGATTAACAGCGAGAAGAGGAAGCTGGCGATCCACGCCGCCGAGCCGCGCATGCCGTTGACGGTGGCCATCTGCCCCTTGTCGAACGACTCCACCACCAGGGCGCTCAGCATGCAGGAGATGATCTGATGCCCGAAGCCGCCGATGGAGATCAGCACGATGGTGATGTAAGGGTCGCGGGTAAAGGCGACGATCCCCAGCGAAATCATCAGGAACGCGCCGGTGACCGAGCTTGCCACCACCGAGTTCACTCGGGTGCAGCCGAACAGGCACACATAGAGCCGGGTCAGGTAGCCGCTGGCGATACTGCCGAGGTCGGCGGCGAGGAAGGGGAGCCAGGCGAACATGGCAATCTGCTTCAGATCCATGCCGTGCTCTTTCGCCAGATAGAGCGGCACCCAGAAGCTCAACACCGCCCACGCTGGCTCCGCCATAAAGGCCGGAATGGCGATACCGTAAAAGCGTTTGTTTTTCGAGACGATTTTCAGGGCGGTGAAGAAGGGCAGCTTCACGGCGGGGGGCTCGTTATCCTGGCGAATGTACGCCAGCTCCTCTTTGCTCAGGTTCGGGTGCTGTTCCGGGTTGTGGTAGAAGGCCCACCAGAGGATCACCCACAGCAGCGCCAGCACGCCGGTAAACATAAAGGCGCCCTGCCAGCCAAAGGAGGCGTGGGCAAAATAGATAATCGGCGGCGCCAGCATCGCGCCGACCGAAAAACCGACGCCCGCCCAGCCTGCGGCGACCGGCCGCTCTTTTTTCGGGAACCAGTCGCCGATCGCCTTGGCGTTGGCGGGCGTCGCCGCCGCCTCCGACGCGCCCATCACAAAGCGCAGCAGCGCCAGATGCAGCCAGCTGCCTGCGCCCGCGTGCAGCAGACAGGTTA
>DKMV01000321.1:8326-8605 GCA_002469605.1 Leclercia sp. UBA7405 | reverse complement strand
GATCTTCTCGTTTATGCGGCAAAAAGATGCAAAGCATCCGTACCACAACGTCTCTAACGGCAGCTACTCCAACTTCGAAAGCCTGGAGTTTGGCTCGTTGATCACCGCCATCGACCGGGTGGACGACCACACCGTGCGCTTTACCCTGGCCCATCCGGAAGCGCCTTTTGTCGCCGACCTGGCCTGGTATTTCGCCTCGATTCTTTCGGCAGAATATGCCGACGCGATGTTAAAAGCGGGCACGCCAGAAAAGGTAGATATGGATCCTATCGGCACCGG
>DKMV01000321.1:0-8071 GCA_002469605.1 Leclercia sp. UBA7405 | reverse complement strand
GGCACCGGTCCGTTCAAGCTGGCGCAGTATCAGAAGGACTCCCGCATCCTGTTTACCGCCTTCCCGGAGTATTGGCAGGGCAAAGCGAAGATCGACCGGCTGGTCTTCAGCATCACCCCGGACGCCAGCGTTCGCTTTGCTAAGCTTGAGAAAAACGAGTGTCAGGTGATGCCGTTCCCCAATCCGGCCGATCTGCCGCGCATGAAGGCCAATAAAGATATTAACCTGATGAGCAAGGCGGGGCTGAATACCGGCTTCCTGGCCTTCAATACGCAAAAAGCGCCGCTGGATAACGTCAAAGTGCGCCAGGCGCTGGCGATGGCTATCAACAAGCCGGCGATTATTGAGGCGGTCTTCCACGGCACCGGCACGGCCGCAAAAAACCTGCTGCCGCCCGGCGTCTGGAGCGCCGACAGCGAGCTGAAAGATTACGATTACGACCCGGAAAAAGCCAAAGCGCTGCTGAAAGAGGCAGGCTTCGCCAACGGCATGACCATCGACCTGTGGGCGATGCCGGTCCAGCGCCCCTATAACCCCAACGCCAAACGCATGGCTGAGATGATCCAGGCCGACTGGGCGAAAATTGGCGTCCAGACAAAGGTGGTAACCTACGAGTGGGGCGAATACCTCAAGCGCGTGAAGGGGGGCGAGCACCAGGCGGCGCTGATGGGCTGGACCACCGCCACCGGCGATCCGGATAACTTCTTTGGCCCGCTCTTTACCTGCACCTCTGCGAACGGCGGGTCGAACTCGGCGAAATGGTGTTATCAGCCGTTCGATAAACTAATCGCGGAAGCAAAATCGATAACCGATCGGGATAAACGCACGGCGCTTTATAAAGAGGCGCAGCAGATGATGCACGATCAAATGCCAGCGGTGATGATTGCCCACTCAACCATCTTTGAGCCGGTACGTAAATCGGTAACGGGTTACGAAATCGATCCTTTTGGTAAACATCTATTCTGGCAGGTGGATATTAAATAACCTTTAAGCGCTGCCCGGATAATATTCGGGCAGCGTTTTTTTGATTTCTTTCGCAGCCCTCATTTTTTGTCACAACGTGCGGATATATCTTTTGCTATAACTTCATCTGCATATCTGCAATTCACAGGAAAATACCCATTATGCGTACTAAAACTTTATTTAAAGTTGCTGCGCTCTCTGGCCTGCTGATGCTAGCTGGCTGCGCATCTAAAGTGGCCCAGCCAGATCAATATTCAGGCTTTTTAAAAGACTACTCCGGCTTACAGCAAACCACGTCGGCCTCGGGTAAACCGACACTGCGCTGGGTTGATCCCTCTTATGATGAATCCAAATACGACAGCATTCTCTGGACGCCGGTAACCTATTATCCCACGCCAAAACCTACCACCCAGTTGGGCCAGAAGGCGCTGAATGATATTCAGGCCTATACCGATAGCAAACTGAAAGCCGCCGTGGGCCAGCGTAAGCCCATCGTGACCACGCCGGGCAAACACAGCCTGATCTTCCGCGGCGCCATCACCGGCGTAAGCTCGCAGAAAGAGGGTTTACAGTTCTATGAAGTGGTGCCCGTTGCGCTGGTGGTTGCAGGTACGCAAATGGCGACCGGCCATCGCACCATGGATACCCATCTCTTCTTCGAAGGCGAGTTGATTGACGCCGCGACCAATAAGCCGGTTATTAAAGTGGTTCGTAAAGGTGAGGGTAAAGAGCTGAACAACGAGAACGCGCCTATGACTCTGGCGACCCTGAAGCAGGTTGTTGACGACATGGCGACGGACGCCACCATGTTTGATGTGACTAAAACCGCTAAATAAGCCTCTGTTCCGGCCTGCCTTGCGCAGGCCGGACCTTTTATGCCAGCCGCGCCCGCCTGAACCAGGTCTCCGGCTTCGCGAACATCACCAGATTCCCCGTTAAGATCAGCAGCAGCCCCGCAATGGCGTTGGTATGCCAGACATACCCTTCATACACCGTTGAGAACGACAGCGCCACCAGCGGGAAAAGCAGGGTGCTGTAAGCGGCCTTGCCCGCGCCAATGCGCCCCACCAGGGTAAAATAGGCGCCAAAGGCAATAACCGAGCCGAACAGAGCCAGATAGAGCAGGGCGCCCATATAGCTCACCGTCCACAGTGGCGTAAAGCTGTCCCCGCGGACCAGGGCAATCGCCCCCATCACCAGGGTGCCGTACAGCATCGCCCAGGCGTTGGTGGTCATGGTCTCAAGGTCATTGCGCTGATGACGCAGGCTGATCATATTCCCGAGCGAGAAGCCGTAGGTACCAAGAGCCGACAGGGCGATACCGGCGAGCAGCCCCGCGCTCCAGCCGCTGGCAATTAAATCGCTCCAGAAGAGGGTGATAATCCCCAGCAGCCCCAGCGCGGCCGCCAGATAAAAACGCGACGGCGGGCGCTGGCCAAAGAACAGAAAACTGTTCAGGGCGTTATAGAGCACCGCCATTGAGAAAATCACCGATTCCAGCCCGGTATTGATGTAGCCGGCGGCAGTGTAAAAACACCAGAAATTGAAACAGAAGACGCAGCAGCCCTGCATAAAACAAAACAGATGATCCCGCGGGCGCATTTTTCGCAGGCGACCCAGGCACGTCAGCACCAGCATAATGGCGGCAGTTGCCACCGCAAAGCGCCAGAAAATGGAGACCGGCGCCGCCACCGGCCCCTGCTGTAAATAGATCGCAATCCAGGTCGTTCCCCAGATAACCACCACCAGCCCGTATAATAATGCGTTCATTGTTTCTCTCTTATTGCTTAGCAGGCGTACAGTATCGGGCCGCACGGCCGGGATGGCTTTCATCTGCTTGCGCTCTACTTGCAAATTCTTGCGCTTTTTTCCGGGCCCGTCGCGAACAGGGGTGGCACCGGCGAGAGGATCTTTTTAGAATGTTAATCATGGGTTAACGGAAGGATGTGGGCGTTATGGCTGAGATGTACGGTGCCTTTGAAAATCTGCGCAGGCATAAGGCCGTGCTGCATAATGCGGTGGCGCTGAATTCGGGGATCCAGCTGGCGGCCTGGTCTAATAAACGCGACACCATCACCCAGTATTGCGACCACCACACCCTGAGCCTGTACGTGGCCGACGGCTACGAGAGCTACCATAAAACCGCCGCCGGCTGGAAAAACGGCGGCGGCCCGGATCGCTTCTGCCTGATGCCGAAAGAGAGCGAGTCGAGCTGGGATATCCGCGACGATCTCTCCTTTGTGCACCTCTACTGCACCGATGCCCATCTGCGCGAGGTGGGTGAGAAGATCTGGGATAAGAGCCCCTACGCCGTTAACCTGGACGAGAGCCTCTTCGGCGACGACCCGAAGATCACCGCGCTCTACCGCCACTTTATCCTCGGCTGCGACTGGGCGCAGGCGGCAAACCAGCTGACGCTAAGCAGCGCCTCCACGCTGCTGTTGACCCATCTGATCCAGGACTACAGCAACGTCCAGTGGAAGCTACCTGCCGTCACCGGCGGGCTGTCACCCTTTACCCTGCGCAACGTGCTGGCGTATATCGAAGAGAACCTTTCTCAGCCGCTGACCCTGGCGGATCTCGCCGCCCAGGCAAGCCTGAGCGAATACCATTTTGCCCGCATGTTTCGCCAGTCCATGCAGCTGGCGCCGCACCAGTACGTTATGCAGCGGCGGATGGAGCATGCCCGGGTGCTGGTGCAAACCACGCAGCGCCCGCTGACCGAAATTGCCCTGGCCTGCGGGTTTAGCTCGGCCAGCCACTTCAGTAATCGCTTTCGCAGCGTCTATGGCATCACCCCGAGCCAGCTACGCGCGGCGCGGACGTAATACCCCGTAGCAGATCCCGCCCGCTACCAGCCCCCAGAACGCCGAACCAATGCCCGCCAGGGTCACCCCGCTGGCGGTGAATAAAAAGGTGACGATGGCAGCATCGCGTTCAGAGGCATTATTCAACGCCTGAGATAAACTGCCGCCGATGGTGCCGAGCAGCGCCAGCCCGGCCAGGGTCTGGATCCAGCTCAGCGGCAGCGCCGCCATCAGCCCGACAATCGACCCGCCAAACACCCCCGCCAGCAGATAAAAAACCCCCGCAGCAGCGGCGGCCAGCCAGCGTTTATTTGCCTCCGGATGGGCGTCCGGGCTCTGGCAAATCGCGGCGGTAATGGCGGCAATGCAGATGGAGTAGACGCCGAAGGGCGAGAGCAGCAGCGCCATGCCCCCGGTGACGATAATGAGCGGCGAGACGGCAACGGGATAGCCGGAGGCCTTCATGGTGGCGAAGCCGGGCGCGTTCTGCGAGGCCATGGTGACCAGAAAAAAGGGCAACCCGATGCTGATTAAGGTGGAGAGCCGGAAGGTGGGGGCGATAAATTCCGGCATCACTACTGCAAGGGTAAGATTAGATGTGACAACGTCACCTTTAAGCACCGCTACTGCGCCGCCCACCAGCAGGGTGGCGACAATGGCGTAGCGCGGAGCCAGCGCTTTCGCAATCAGCCACGCCAGCAGCATACTGCCGCACAGCAGCAGATGCCCCTCCATATTGCTGAAGGCCTGAAGGCCAAAGCGCAGCAGCACCCCGGCCAGCATGGCGGCCGCCAGGCTATGGGGGATTATCTGCATCAGGCGGGCAAAGAGGCCGGTGAGGCCGCAAAGTAAGATCAGGGCATTGGCGAAGATAAAAATCCCGATGGTCTCGGAGATGGTCACGCCCTGCAGGCTGGTGGCCAGCAGGGCCGCGCCGGGCGTTGACCAGGCGGTAAGCACCGGGGCCTTATACCACCAGGAGAGCGCCAGGGTACTTATCCCCATTCCCAACCCGAGAGCAGTCATCCAGCCGGCAATCTGTGCGGGCGTGGCACCCGCCGCCGCCGCCGCCTGCCAGATAATCGCTGCCGAACTGGCGTAGCCGACCAGCACCGCCACGAAACCGGCCAAAAGGGTAGGAAAACTCAGAGATGGGGCGCGCATACAAACTCCTTGTGCGTTATAGCGTCCGCAAAAGGTATCACTGTGCGCTATAGCATACAAGTGGTACACTGCGCCCCTCGGGAGGATTTATGGACATCACACAACATCTTGCCAGCACATTAAAAACACTGCGCCAGGCGCGGGGCTGGAGCCTGTCAAAACTGGCGGAAGAGACGGGCGTCTCCAAGGCGATGCTCGGCCAGGTGGAGCGTAACGAATCCAGCCCCACCGTCTCCACGCTGTGGAAAATAGCCACCGGACTGAACGTGCCGTTCTCAGCTTTTATCAGCCCACAGGCCGAGCCGCAGCCGGTGTTTGATCCCCAGCAGCAGGCAATGGTCATCAAACCGCTGTTCCCCTGGGATGACGAGCTGAAATACGATCACTTCTCTATAACCCTTGCGCCCGGCGCCTGTAGCGAATCCACGCCCCACGAGGCGGGCGTTATTGAGCATGTGGTGGTGATCAGCGGCGAGCTGGAGATGCAGATTGAGGGCGTCTGGCGCACCATTGGGCCGGATACCGGGGTGCGTTTTGCCGGAGATAAACCCCACGCCTATCGCAATAGCAGCGAACAGCGGGTGCACTTTCACTCACTTATCCATTATCCCCGCTAAAGCCGCGCAAAACGATTCCGTTGACGCATACTTCTGTCTACAATAGCCGCCATTTTGACCATAACGGATAACGACGAAGTATGCGCCTGCAATCCCATCATCTTGAACTCTTAAGCCCGGCTCGTGACGCCGCCATTGCCCGTGAAGCTATCCTTCACGGCGCGGATGCGGTCTATATCGGCGGCCCTGGTTTTGGCGCCCGCCATAATGCCAGCAACAGCCTGCGCGATATCGCCGAACTGGTGCCGTTCGCCCACCGCTACGGGGCGAAGGTGTTTGTCACCCTGAACACCATTCTTCATGATGATGAGCTGGAGCCCGCGCAGCGGATGATTACCGACCTGTACCAGACCGGCGTGGACGCGCTGATCGTGCAGGATATGGGGGTGCTGGAGATGGATATCCCGCCCATCGAACTGCATGCCAGCACCCAGTGCGACATCCGCACCGTCGAAAAAGCCAAATTCCTCTCTGACGCCGGTTTCAGCCAGATCGTGCTGGCGCGTGAGCTGAACCTGAATCAGATCCGCGATATCCACCAGGCGACGGACGCCACCATCGAATTCTTTATTCACGGTGCCCTGTGCGTGGCCTATTCCGGCCAGTGTAATATCTCCCACGCCCAGACCGGGCGCAGCGCCAACCGCGGCGACTGCTCTCAGGCCTGTCGTTTGCCCTATACCCTGAAGGACGATCAGGGACGCGTAGTCGCCTTTGAAAAACACCTCCTGTCGATGAAAGACAACGACCAGACCGCCAACCTGGCGGCGCTGATCGACGCGGGCGTGCGCTCCTTCAAAATCGAAGGGCGTTACAAAGACATGAGCTACGTGAAGAACATCACCGCCCACTACCGCCAGATGCTGGACGCCATCATTGAGGATCGCAGCGACCTGGCGCGGGCCTCCTCCGGGCGCACCGAGCACTTCTTTGTGCCTTCGACGGATAAAACCTTCCATCGCGGCAGCACCGACTACTTTGTCAATGCGCGTAAGGGTGATATTGGTGCCTTTGACTCACCGAAATTCGTTGGCCTGCCGGTGGGCGAAGTGCTGAAGGTGGCAAAAGATCATCTGGACGTCACTGTTACCGAGCCGCTGGCCAACGGCGACGGGCTGAACGTGATGATTAAGCGCGAAGTGGTGGGGTTCCGCGCTAATACGGTGGAGAAAACCGGCGAAAACCGTTATCGCGTCTGGCCGAACGAGATGCCAGCCGACCTGCATAAAGTGCGCCCGAACACCGCGCTCAACCGCAACCTCGATCACAACTGGCAGCAGGCGCTGCTGAAAACCTCCAGCGAACGCCGCGTGGCGGTGGATATTGAGCTGGGCGGCTGGGAAGAGCAGCTGATCCTCACCATGACCAGCGAAGAGGGAGTGAGCGTCACCCATACGCTGGACGGGATGTTTGAGGTAGCAAACAACGCCGAGAAAGCGCTGAATAGCCTGCGTGACGGGGTGGCAAAACTGGGCCAGACAATCTACTACGCCCGCGATATCCAGGTTAACCTGGCGGACGCGCTCTTTGTGCCGAACAGCCTGCTGAACCAGTTCCGCCGTGAAACCGCCGAGATGCTTGATGAAGCCCGCCTGGCGAACTACCCGCGCGGCAGCCGTAAAGCGGTTTCCGTACCGCCACCGGTCTACCCGGAGACGCACTTAAGCTTCCTGGCGAACGTCTACAACCACAAGGCGCGCGCCTTCTACCATCGTTACGGCGTGCAGCTGATCGACGCCGCCTACGAGGCGCATGAAGAGAAGGGCGACGTGCCGGTGATGATCACCAAACACTGCCTGCGTTTTGCCTTTAATCTCTGCCCGAAACAGGCGAAGGGAAATATCAAGAGCTGGAAAGCGACCCCGATGCAGCTGGTCAACGGCGACGAGGTGCTGACCCTGAAGTTCGACTGCCGCCCCTGTGAAATGCACGTTATCGGCAAGATGAAGAATCATATCTTCAAAATGCCGCAGCCGGGCAGCGTGGTGGCCTCTGTCAGCCCGGACGAGCTGATGAAGACCCTGCCGAAACGCAAAGGCGCCTGATTAGCCCAGGTGGCTTGCCGGTTTGCGCGAGTATTGTAAGTAATGGTGCTCGCGTAAACCTTCCGCTGACTCTTCAGCCGCGGCGCGCAGCTCGTCGCTGTCCGCTTCATGACGCAGCTGCTGTCCGACGTTCTTCACCCAAAAAAATTCATGTCCTTTGTGGCCTGCCATCAGCTGACCGGAAAAAAGCGCGCAGGTCAGCATCACTATCGATAACGTTTTTGTAAACATTCTGCCACCACCCGGTTACGTTGAGCGGCTATCATGCCGATAGTTTAGTTGGGTTATTATTCGACTTTTAAAGACGCGAAAAGGTTTTGTCAGATTTTGTCGGAGCGAACCGCTTTTTTTTGGGGGGAGGAAGTTCTCATGATTTTCTTATTGTTAAAGCAAAGAGATAGCTCAAGGGGATAAATAACTTACAGCGGCGCCCTGGTCCGGCTGAAAATCGCCGAAGCGTTTCCTGTAGGCCGGG
>DKMV01000052.1:13181-13647 GCA_002469605.1 Leclercia sp. UBA7405 | reverse complement strand
CGGGTTGTAGCCCCAGTAGTTACTCAACCCCAGCCGCTGCAGGCGCGGTTCGGTGGCAAAATGGGCCACCGGCAACAGCTCCAGGGCAGTGATCCCCAGTTTCTTAAACCAGGCGATCATAACCGGATGGCCAAGCGCCTGATAGGTGCCGCGGATCTCCGGCGGAAGGTCCGGATGCAGATACGTCAGCCCTTTTACATGGGCTTCATAAATAACCGTATTACCCCATGCCGTGCGGGGAGGCGCGTCCTCTTCCCAGTCGTAGCGATCATTCACCACCACGCTCTTCGGCGCGACGGCGGCGCTGTCACGGTGGTCCGGCATATCGATGCCGGCGCATAACACCGCGTCATCATGTAACGTGCCGTCCACCTGCAGCGCGCAGGGGTCGAGGAGCAGCTTTGCCGGGTTAAACAGGTGCCCGCTCGCGGGCTCCCATGGGCCATGCACCCGATAGCCATAGCGC
>DKMV01000052.1:0-13150 GCA_002469605.1 Leclercia sp. UBA7405 | reverse complement strand
TATCAAAACCGCCGTGAAAGAGGTCATGATCGATGGCGTCACCGTCGACGCGGCGGGCACAGGGATCGATCAGCAGCTTGTTCGGGTTAAAACGGTGTCCCGCTGCGGGATCCCATGGGCCGTGCACCCGATAGCCATAGCGCAGGCCCGGCCTGGCCTTTGCCAGATAGCCGTGCCAGATATCGCCGCTGCGCCCGGGCAGATCGTAGCGCTGCTCATTGCCTTCGCCGTCAAACACACAGAGTTCTACCCGCTCCGCATGAGCGGAAAAGAGGGTGAAGTTCACCCCTTTTCCGTCAAAGCTTGCGCCCAGGGGGGCGGGTTGACCTGCGGTGAGCTGCGTCATTCTCCCTCCCGCACCAGCCAGATGGTCGACAGCGGCGGCAGCGTTAAGCACAGGGAGTTCGGACGACCGTGGCTCTCCTGCTCATCGCTCTGGACCAACCCACCGTTACCCGCATTGCTGCCGTGGTAGTGCATGGAGTCGGTATTCAGCACTTCGCGCCATTTCCCCGGCTGGTTGATGCCAAAGCGGTAGTGCTGGCGCGGAACCGGGGTAAAGTTGCTGGCGACGATGATCTCGTTACCGGCTTTATCCCGGCGCACAAAGACAAACACCGAGCGCTCGTGATCGTCCACCACCAGCCATTCGAAGCCGTAAGAGTCGAAATCCAGCTCGTGCAACGCTTTATGTTCCCGGTAGACGTGGTTGAGATCGCGCACCAGGCGCTGTACCCCGTGGTGCCAGTTGTCGCCCCCGTCCAGCAGATGCCAGTCGAGGCTGGTGTCGTGGTTCCACTCCCGCCCCTGAGCAAACTCGTTGCCCATAAACAGCAGTTTTTTACCCGGGAAGGCGAACATCCAGCCGTAATAGGCGCGCAGGTTGGCGAACTTCTGCCAGGCATCGCCCGGCATACGGTCGAGTATCGATTTCTTGCCGTGAACCACCTCATCGTGGGAGAGCGGCAGCACAAAGTTTTCGGTGCTGTTATAAAGCATGCCGAAAGTCATCTTGCCGTGGTGATACTGGCGATGGACCGGATCGAGCTTCATGTAATCCAGGGTGTCGTGCATCCAGCCAAGGTTCCACTTGTACCAGAATCCCAGCCCGCCCATTGACGGCGGACGGGAGACGCCCGGGAAGTCGGTGGACTCTTCCGCCATGGTGACCGCGCCCGGCACCTGCTCGCCGAGAATACGGTTGGTGCTGCGCAGGAACTCAATGGCTTCCAGATTTTCGCGCCCGCCAAACTCGTTGGGGATCCACTCCCCCTCTTTACGGCTGTAATCGCGGTAAATCATAGAGGCCACCGCATCCACGCGCAGGGCGTCGATGCCGAAGCGTTCGATCCAGTAGAGGGCGTTACCGACGAGGAAGTTGGTCACTTCCCGGCGGCCGTAGTTATAAATCAGGGTGTTCCAGTCCTGGTGATAGCCTTCGCGCGGGTCGCTGTGTTCATACAGGCTGGTGCCGTCGAAGCGGGAAAGACTGAAATCATCGGACGGGAAGTGGCCCGGCACCCAGTCGAGAATAACGTTCAGTCCCGCCGCATGGGCGGCATCGATAAAGTAGCGGAAATCATCCCGGGTGCCGAAGCGGCGGGTTGGCGCGTACAGTCCGGTGGGCTGATATCCCCAGCTGCCATCAAACGGATGTTCGTTAATCGGCAGCAGCTCCAGATGGGTAAAGCCCATCCACTTCGCATAGGGCACCAGCTGGTCGGCCAGCTCGCGGTAGCTGAGCCAGAAATTGTTATCCGGGTTGCGGCGCCAGGAGCCGAGATGCACTTCGTAAATCGAAATAGGTTGATCGAACTCGTTGGCCTTCGCGCGCTCGGCGCTAAGTTCCATTTTCTCCGGCAGGCCACAAATCAGAGAGGCCGTATTCGGGCGCAGCTCCGCCTCGAAGGCGTAAGGGTCGGCTTTGATGCGCAGGTTGCCTTCGGCATCAATCAGCTCGTATTTGTACAGTTGCCCGTTATGGGCGCCGGGAATGAACAGCTCCCAGATGCCGCTCTCGCGGCGCAGGCGCATCGGGTGCCGACGGCCATCCCAGTAGTTAAACTGCCCGACTACCGACACGCGACGGGCGTTCGGCGCCCAGACGCTAAAGCGGGTACCGGTCACGCCGTCCATGGTATCAGCGTGTGCCCCAAGCGTTTCATAGGGGCGCAGGTGCGTCCCTTCCGCGAGCAGCCAGGCATCCATCTCCTTCAGGAGCGGGCCAAAGCTGTAGGGATCGTCAATAAGGTTTTGCTGCTCATGCCAGATGACGGCAAGCTGGTAGCGAAAGATATTTTTACGACGGGGCATAACGCCCGAGAAGAAACCACGTGAATCAAGGCACTCCAGCTTGCCTACTTTGCGTCCGGTTTTGGGCTCGATAACCCAAACTTCCGTTGCATCAGGTAACAGCGCACGGACTTCCAGTCCAGCCTCTGTACGGTGCATGCCAAGTACAGAAAAGGGGTCTGCAAAATGACCCGCAATAAGCGCATTAATCACGTCTCTATCAATACGAACAGACATGGTGTTCATCCTGTTTTTTTTGTTGCCGCCCCTTTCGCGCTACGGGTACGACCTTAATGTGACCTGAACGGAACAGCACGCTGTGCATCCTATCTGTTCCATTCAACCTCCAGGTGGATGCAGACATCCAGCTTAAAGCATAGTCAACGCTTTATATGACTCCTGATAAAAAATAGCCGATCGGCGTTTTACTCAAAGTATTACGCAAAAAAAGGGGTGTCTAAGCACCCCTGAGATTAAACAAATTGTTACGCGAGCTGCCGTAGCATCCGGCGTAGCGGCTCGGCGGCGCCCCACAGGAGCTGATCGCCGACGGTGAAGGCGGAGAGGTACTCCGGCCCCATATTAAGCTTGCGCAGGCGGCCTACAGGGGTGGTTAAGGTGCCGGTAACGGCGGCCGGGGTCAGTTCACGCATGGTGATATCGCGATCGTTCGGCACCACTTTCGCCCACTGATTGTGCGAAGCGAGCAGTTCTTCAACAGTGGGAATAGACACATCTTTTTTCAGTTTAATGGTGAATGCCTGGCTGTGGCAGCGCAGCGCGCCGACGCGCACGCACAGGCCATCCACCGGGATCGCTGAAGAAGTACGCAGGATTTTGTTGGTCTCTGCCTGGCCTTTCCACTCTTCGCGGCTCTGGCCGTTATCGAGCTGCTTGTCGATCCAGGGGATCAGGCTGCCCGCCAGCGGCACGCCGAAGTTGTCCACCGGCAGTTCGCCGCTGCGGGAGAGGTGGGTAACTTTGCGTTCGATATCGAGAATGGCAGAGGCCGGGTTTGCCAGCTCGTCGGCGACGTGGTGATGCAGCTGGCCCATCTGCGCCAGCAGTTCACGCATATGGCGCGCACCGCCGCCGGAAGCGGCCTGATAGGTTGCTACCGACACCCACTCCACCAGGTCCTGTGCGAAGAGGCCGCCCAGCGACATCAGCATCAGGCTGACAGTGCAGTTGCCGCCGACAAAGGTTTTGATTCCTTTGTTCAGGCCGTCGGTGATGACGTCCTGGTTGACCGGATCGAGAATGATGATCGCGTCATCTTCCATACGCAGCGAAGAGGCCGCATCGATCCAGTACCCCTGCCAGCCGCTTTCACGGAGCTTTGGATAGATTTCGTTGGTATAATCGCCGCCCTGGCAGGTGACTATAATGTCGAGTGCCTTCAGCGCTTCCAGATCAAACGCGTCTTGCAGCGTGCCCGTAGCGGCACCGCCGAACGCGGGCGCAGCTTGCCCGAACTGGGAAGTAGAGAAGAAGACCGGGCGGATGGCGTCAAAGTCGCGCTCTTCAACCATGCGTTGCATGAGTACAGAGCCGACCATACCGCGCCAGCCGATAAAACCAACGTTTTTCATAGCGTATTTTTCCTGCAGAGGTGTGTGCTGAATATGCGAGCCAGATTCCAACTGGCACAGCCCTCACATTACAAAATGCAGCCAAAGTCGCAAGTGAAATTAATCAATGATTGCGCGGCCATCAGTAATACCACTTATTACAGCAAAAACCACAGGGATCATAAGGGATAAATCATAATGACTGAAATAATTTCTGCGGCGGTTCTATTGATCCTGATTATGGACCCTCTGGGTAACCTGCCCATCTTTATGTCGGTGCTGAAACACACCGAGCCGAAGCGCCGCCGGGCAATCATGATCCGCGAGCTGCTTATCGCGCTCGGGGTGATGTTTATTTTCCTGTTCGCCGGGGAGCGTATCCTCGCGTTCCTGAACCTGCGCGCCGAGACGGTCTCCATTTCCGGCGGCATTATTCTGTTTTTAATCGCGATTAAGATGATTTTCCCCAGCGCCGAAGGGAGCAGCAGCGGGCTGCCTGCGGGCGAGGAGCCCTTTATTGTGCCGCTGGCGATCCCGCTGGTTGCCGGGCCCACGATCCTCGCCACCCTGATGCTGCTGTCGCACCAGTATCCTAACCAGATGAGCCACCTGGTGATTGCGCTGCTGATCGCCTGGGGCGGGACCTTTATTATTCTTCTCCAGTCTTCGCTGTTCCTGCGCCTGCTGGGGGAGAAAGGGGTAAACGCGCTGGAGCGGCTGATGGGGTTGATTCTGGTGATGATGGCGACGCAGATGTTCCTGGATGGGATTAGGGCGTGGATGAAGGGGTAGGTTGCCCTTTTTAGGATGTGCTTAACGCGATAAATCTCTTCCAGAAGATGATGAGCTCACAGCGGCTCCCTGGTCCGGCTGAAAATCGCCGAAGCGTTTCCTGTAGGCCGGGGCGAGGCGCATGGATGCGCCGAGAGGGGGCGACCTACATGGATGTAGGATCGCCTCCGACCCGATAGCCGGAGGGAATAAGCTGAGGGCACCGCGAAGCGGCGATTTTCCTGGCCGGGAGCCGGGGTTGCCAGGGGGGTGGCGGCGAGCCCCCCTGGCACGTTCACGGGTGCAGGGGTAACAGAGAAGCAGGGAACGTGAGGTGAACGGAACCGACCACCGAGCCGCATGTTCCCCTCACCCTAACCCTCTCCCCAAAGGGGCGAGGGGACTGGAACGGTGCGGTCTGGTGCCCTCACCCTAACCCTCTCCCACAGGGAGAGGGGACTAGAATGGTGCGGTCTGATGCCCTCACCCCGGCCCTCTCCCACAGGGAGAGGGGGCAAACACTAAAAAAGGCAACTTGCGTTGCCTTTTTGCTTTTCCCCTACGTTTAACTCAACAGCGAAAACGCAATCATCCCCACAATCGCACCCGTGGTGCCGAGGATCGTCTCCATCAGCGTCCAGGTCTTCAGGGTCTGCGCCTCGCTGGCGCCGGTGAACTTACCAAACAGCCAGAACCCGGCGTCGTTAACGTGCGAAACCACAATCGACCCACCTGCGATGCAGATAGAGAGCGCCGCCATCTGCGCGCCGGAGTAGTTCAGCTGCTCAATCACCGGCATCACCAACCCTACGGCGGTTAAACAGGCAACCGTCGCGGAGCCCTGAATAATACGCACCGCCGCAGCCAATACGAAGCAGGTAACAGCGATGGGCAAGCCCATGCCGGTGAGCGCTTCGCCCAGCGCCGGGCCCACGCCGGAATCAACCAGCACCTGCTTGAACACGCCGCCAGCCCCGATCACCAGCAGAATAATGCCCGCCGGCTGCAGCGCCGCACCGCAGATCTCCATCACTCTGTCTTTCGGCATGCCCTGACGCATTGCCAGGCCGTAAATCGCCACCAGACAGGCCACCAGGATCGCGGTGAACGGATGGCCGATAAACTCGAACCATTCGTAGGCAGTAGAGCCCACCGGCACAAAGCGCGCGGCGATGGTTTTCAGCCCTACCAGCACCAGCGGCAGCAGGATCAGCGCCAGGCTAAAGCCGAACGACGGCATTTTACCCTCGCCCAGGTGCGGCTCGGTAACGTCGTCCGGAATATGCAGCTCAACGTAGCGGCTGATAAAGTTGCCCCACAGCGGGCCGGCGATAATCATCCCCGGGATTGCCGCACACAGGCCAATCAGGATCATCCAGCCGAAGTCGGCGTGCATCTGGGAGGCGAGCAGCATCGGCGCGGGCCCCGGCAGCAGGAAGGCCGCCGCGGCCGCAACCCCGGCAAACAGAGGAATAACCAGCTTCACCAGGTTGGTGCCGGTGTGGCGCGCCATGGAAAACGCGACGCTAATCAGCAGCACAACGGCCACCTCAAAGAACAGCGGCAGGGCGCAAATCAGGCCGGCCAGCCCGATGGCGTAGTGCGCCCGGCTGTGTCCGAAAGATTTCAGCATCTTGACGGCAATCTGATCCACCGCGCCCGTTTCATGCAGAATTTTGCCAAACATCGCGCCCAGCGCGACCACAATGGCCAGGAAGCCCAGCGTGCCTCCCATCCCTTTTTCCATCGTCGCAGCGATTTTATCGAGCGGCATACCGGAAAAGAGACCTGCACCAATAGAAACCACCATCAACGCCACAAAAGCATGCATACGCGCCTTCATGACTAAAAACAGCAGCAGTAAAACGGAACCTACTGCTGTCAAAACAAGCGTTAAAGTACTCAAAACTTACTGCCTTTTATTAATGACCTCGATGGTGCTAGCTACAACACCTTCCAGCGGCTGATCGATATCGACCACCAGCACGTCGCCCTCGTCGGCACCCGGTTCCTGTAAGGCTTCGAACTGGGTCACCAGCATCTGGGTCTTAAAGAAGTGGCCTTTACGCGCCTTCAGACGGCTCTCAATAACGTCGAAATCGCCTTTCAGATAGATGAAAGAGAGGTTCGGGTTGCCGTCACGCAGCAGGTCGCGGTAGGTTTTTTTCAGGGCCGAGCAGACAATCAGCGACACTTTATTGGTGCGCTGCATGGCAAAGGCGGCATCGTTTAACGCCTGCAGCCAGGGTTTACGATCGTCATCATTCAGCGGCTCGCCGGCGGCCATTTTGGTGATGTTGCTGCGCGGATGGAGGAAGTCGCCATCAAGAAACGCGGCGTGGAGTTGATGCGCCACTTCGCTGGCCACGGCAGATTTACCGCTACCGGAAACGCCCATCAGGACGTAAACGTGGTGATCGTGGTTAGTCGTGCTCAAAGGGAGTCCCTCAGTCAATTGTTACGGGTAACAGTTATCGGTAACATTGTCCTGCCGGGGCATAAGAGAAGCAATATCCAAAGGTGCGCGAAGTGAATAAGTGTGAGCTAGTTCAAACTTGTCACCCTAAATGGATCCACCCGGTGACAAGGTGAAACCTAAATCTAACATTTTTGGCGTGACCACTTCCCCACGAATGCGCGCCAGCAGGCGCTCTGCACCGATACGGCCCATGCGTTCACGCGGGGTGAGCACGCTTGCCAGACGCGGCTCCATCACCTGGCCAATATCGTGGCCGTGGAAACCGGCAATCGCCATATCACCCGGGATAGAAAGCCCCAAACGCTGGCATTCGAAGGCGGCGCCCACCGCAAGGTCATCGTTGGTGCAGAAAATACCGTCGAGCTGCGGATACTCGCGACGCGCCTGACGCATCAGTTCAATACCGGACGTATAAGATGAGGATTGCTCCACCATCACGCTGTACGGCGTTAAGCCAGCGTCGAGCATCGCCTGCTCGTATCCCTTCTGTTTGATAATAGTACGTTCGTCCAGACGTGCGCCAAGATAGGCGACGTGGCGATGGCCGCGGGCGATGATAGCGGCGGTCATCTGGCGGGCCGCTTCAAAGTTATCGAACCCTACGGCGATATCGAGGCAGGGAGACTGGCTATCCATCAGCTCCACCACGGGGATCCCTGCCACCTCGATCATCTTGAGGGTGCGCGGCGTGTGGGTACGCTCGGTGAGGATCAGGCCGTCGATGTTCCAGGAAAGCATGGACTCAAGACGCTCCTCTTCCAGTTCCGGTTTGTACCCGTAGTGCGCAAGCATGGTCTGGTAGCCAAAAGCGTCGGTTACGCTTTCGATACCGCGCAGTACTTCGGCGAACACCTGGTTGGTTAAGGAAGGGAGCAGGACACCCACCGCGCGGCTGGTGGCGTTGGAGAGAATATCGGGCGCACGGTTGGGGATATAGCCCAGTTCATCGAGAGCAGCAGCAATCTTACCGCGTAGCGCCACGGACACCTGTTCCGGGTTACGCAAAAAGCGGCTGACCGTCATTTTGGTCACACCAACGCGATCGGCTACATCCTGAAGTACGGGGCGTTTCTTTTTCATCGTCCTGAGAAATCATAAGTGAGAGATTTTCTCAGTTTATCACGGACAAAGCGCAACCTTCCCCGTTTAAAGGGAAGGTTGCGTAATTATTTAGACCGGCGGCAGATCGAACAGCAGGATTTCACTTTCGCTATCGGCGTGCACCGACAGAGCCTGCTCATCCCAGATCGCCAGGCCATCGCTGGTGGAGGCTTTAGTCCCGTTGATGGTCACATTGCCTTTCACCACCTGGATCCACACTTTGCGGTTAGCGGCAATCTGATGCACAGACTGCTCGTCTTTCGCCAGCGCCCAGCGGTACAGCTCCATATCCTGATGCACTTTCAGGGAGCCGTCACGCGCATCCGGCGACAGTACCAGCTGTTTGCCCTGCAGAGCGTCGAAGCGGCGCTGCTCGTAGCGTGGCGTGATGCCGGTAGATTCTGGAATGATCCAGATTTGATACAGGCGCAGACGGTCGGTTTTGCTCGGGTTGTACTCCGAATGACGCACCCCGGTACCTGCACTCATAATCTGGAACTCACCCGCCGGAACCTGCTCTTTGTTGCCCATGCTGTCCTGGTGCTCAACGGCGCCTTCCAGAACGTAGGTCAGGATTTCCATATCTTTATGCGGGTGAGTGCCGAAGCCCTGACCTGCGTCGATGACGTCATCGTTAATCACGCGCAGTGCCGAGAAGCCCATAAAATTCGGGTCGTAATAATCGGCAAACGAGAAGGTGTGCCATGAGTCCAGCCAGCCATGATTTGCGTGACCACGATCGTTAGCTTTGCGTAAGAAGATCATTGTTTGTTACCCCAGTTCGTTTCGATGGAGTAAGTGTGGACGTAATCGGCCAGGGATGATAGTGGGTGAAAATTGACTCCTCTGTTCAAAATAGTTGAACAACTACAGAGGAGTCTACACCGCTTATTTAGCAAGGGTTACGGTAGCGGGAGAGGCCTGCTCGAAGCCCCGCTCAAGGATTTCCAGATTGGTGAGAACTTCAGTTTCCTTGACGTAATTTGGCGCGCCGTTGTTGATGGTCTCAAAGAGCGCATCGTAGACCCGACCGTAGTCGCCCGGCTCCGGTTTTACCTCTTCTTTTACCGTTATGCCTTCGTCGTTGACATACTCCAGCAGACCGACAGAATCATCCGCCGCAAAGCCAGGCTCGCCAGGCATGACGTTGGCCTTCAGGCTGGTCTCCTGCTGGTCGATGCCGTACTTGATAAACGACCCTTTTTTGCCGTGAACGATAAACTTCGGATAGTCGATTTTGACGTAGTGGCTGGTTTTGACGATGGCCTTCAGATCGCCGTAGAAGAGCTGCGCTTCGAAGGTGTCGTCCGGGTTGGCTTTGTTACGCAGGCTACGGATGTCGTAGGCCACGTGATCCGGGCGCCCGAACAGGGAGATAATCTGGTCCATGGTGTGGACCCCAAGGCCGTAGAACATGCCGTCCTGGGGCAATCCGGGTTTGGTCTCCGCCACCGGGCGGTAGTAGTCGAAGTGGCTTTCGATCTCGACAATCTCGCCCAGCTTACCGCTCTCAATGGCCTTTTTCGCCGTCAGGAAGCAGCTGTCAAAGCGGCGGTTCTGATACGGCGTGACCGTCAGCCCCTTGCTTTTCGCCAGCGCAAAGAGCGTCTTAGCCTCGGCCATGGTCGGGGTAAAGGGTTTTTCTACCAGCACGTTTTTGCCCGCCTCCAGCGCGCGCTTCGCATAGTCGAAGTGGCTGTCGGCGTGGGTGCAGACGATCACCAGTTTGACCTCGGGATCGTTTAGCACCTCATCGAGATCGCTGGTGAAGTGGATGTGCGAGTACTGCGGTGCCTGCTCTTCCGGCTTTGCGCTGCGGCGATAGATGTGCGCCACATGCCAGCTCTCCGGGCGGTTAAGAACATACGGCAGGTGATAACGGGTGGTGCTTTTACCAAATCCAATAAATGCGCAGTGTAGTGCCATCATTTTCTCCCTGATTAAGCGTACTGGTTTAACCATAGCGCAACCCGGGACCGAATTTAATAAGAGCCCTCTCCCCTTTAAACTTTGTCCATTCCTAAAATGGCCGTGACGGCTTGACCCTGAGGGCAATGACGGGATAAATAGCGCCCAACACCAGATGGTTGCTAAAGGAGTAGCTACGCATATGGCTCGTCACTATCTCGCGCTCAACGGCGCGCTTATTTTCTGGCTGCTCGCCCTGCTGTGCTGGAGCTACTCCGCAACCCTGCCTGCACAGATTTTTGGCGGCCTCGCGCTGCTTAATTTTATCCTCCATGCGTTATCACATCAGGTTAAATCTATGTTTAAGAAAAAACAGATTGAAGAAATTTCGCCGCTTACCCTTTCCCAGCCCGTGCCCGTCGCCGTTAAAGAGCCCTCCGCGCCTGAAAAGCACGCCACGACCATTATTGCCAGCGAGGTCTACCTTGAAGGCAATATTCAGGCCCGCGGTCATGTGTACATTCACGGCACCCTGAAGGGCAATATCGACGCCCAGGATAACCTGATTAAGGTGATGCGCGGCGGCGAAGTGGAGGGAAATATTGTCTGCCGCGAGCTGATTATCGACGGCAAGGTGAACGGCGAGTGCCGCTGCGATGTGGTCGATATCTGCGAAAATGGCCAGGTGACCGGCACCCTCGTCTACCGCACCCTGGCGGTGAAAAAGGGCGGCCTGTTTGCAGGCCAGGCGGAGGTGATAAAACCGCAGCCCGAAGCCACCAATATCGTGGGCTTTCTGACCGAGACCGCTGACGAGCAGGCAAAAAAAAGCCAGCACGCGGCTGGCTAAAGTAATACTGGAAGCAATGTGAGCAATGTCGTGCTTTCAGGTTCCCGTAGCGGTTTCCCTGAACGCAGAGCAATAATAATCATTCTCATTCGCACTTGTCTACCCCTTTTTGCAAAAAATAGCAGTTGACGCAAATTTTGAACTCAATGATGTTAACAGGGACTTTTAACCAACGAGGAACAGGGAATGAGTGAGATAGTGATACGCCACGCCGAACCAAAAGATGCCGAAGCCTTACGCCAGAACTATATGCATCCGGGGGTGTATCACGACACGCTACAGCTACCTCATCCCTCTCTTGAAATGTGGCAGGAGCGGCTGGTGCCGAAGCCGGGGCAACGCCGCCTGGTCGCCTGCATAGATGACCAGGTGGTGGGCGATCTCCATCTTCAGGTGGAAACCAGGCCCCGGCGCAGCCATGTAGCCACGTTCGGCATCAGCGTTGCGGCCCATGCACAGGGGCGCGGCGTGGGTAGTGCCCTGATGCGCGAGATGGTTAACCTCTGCGATAACTGGCTGCGCGTGGAACGTATTGAGTTAACGGTCTTTGCCGATAACCCGGCCGCGCTGGCACTGTACCGCAAATATGGCTTTGAGGTCGAAGGTATCGGGAGGAAGTTCGCCCTGCGTAACGGCGAGTATGTGGATGCCTGTTATATGGCGCGCATGAAGTAAGTCAGGCCGCCTTTCCCCTCACCCCGGCCCTCTCCCCAAAGGGGCGAGGGAGAAAAGCGGGCCGCTGCTCTCCTGGAACATGCTCCGATCGTCCCCTCTCCCCTATGGGGAGAGGGTTAGGGTGAGGGGCGAGGGGAGAATGTTTAATACCCCGCCGTCAAATCCCCTGGCGAACGCGGGTCGGACGCGCCGTACAGCTCGCCGTCCGGCCCCACCATAATGCTCTGGGTGCTGCCCATCGCCTCTTTCACCACTACCTTCTGCCCGCGCTGCTCCAGCAGTTTCAACGTATCCGGGCTAAAGCCTTTCTCCACGCGCAGCTCGTCAGGCAGCCACTGGTGGTGGAAGCGCGGTGCGTTGGTGGCTTCCGCCACGTTCATGCCAAAATCGATGCTGTTCACCACCATCTGCAATACGGTGGTGATAATACGACTCCCGCCCGGGCTGCCGGTCACCAGCCAGGTTTTGCCATCTTTGACGACAATAGTCGGCGACATGGACGACAGCGGACGCTTCTTCGGCCCCACGGCGTTCGCATCTCCGCCCACCAGCCCGTAGACGTTGGGCACCCCCGGCTTGGCCGAGAAGTCATCCATTTCGTTATTCAGCAGAATACCGGTGTTGCCCGCCACGATGCCGGTGCCGAAGGTGGTGTTCAGCGTATAGGTCACCGCCACCGCATTGCCCTCTTTATCGACTACCGAGAAGTGGGTGGTCTGGTTGCTCTCATAGGGGGCCAGCTTGCCGGGACGGATCTGGCTTGAGGGTTTGGCCTTGTTGATATCGATCTGTCCGGCAATGGATTTGGCATAGGCTTTGTTGGTTAAGGCCTGCCACGGCACCTTCACGAAGTCCGGGTCGCCCAGGTACTCAGAGCGGTCGGCGTAAGCATATTTCTCCGCTTCGGCCATCACCTGCATGGCATCCGCACTGCCGAAGCCATATTTGTGCATATCGAAGTTTTCAAGAATATTGAGGATCTGCACGATATGGATCCCACCGGAGGAAGGTGGCGGCATCGAAAAGACCTGGTAACCGCGATAGTCCCCGCTAATAGGCGTGCGCTCTACCGCCTGGTACTCTGCGAGATCCGCTTTGGTGATAAGCCCGTTATTCTTCTGCATTTCGTCGGCAATCTGGTCGGCAATCGCCCCTTTGTAGAAGGCATCCGGGCCATACTCGGCAATCAGCTCAAGGCTTTTTGCCAGATTCGTCTGCACCAGCTTGTCGCCTTTTTTCAGCGGCTCACCCTCTTTCCAGAAGATCGCTTTGCTGTTTTCGTGATTGGGGATGACCTCGCTGCCGTAGGTTTTCAGGTCGTCCGCCAGAGCGTCATTTACTTCGAAACCGTCCCGGGCCAGCTTCAGCGCCGGCTGGATCACCGAGTTCAGCGACATGGTGCCGTATTTATTCAGCGCCAGCGAGAAGCCCGCCACCGTGCCCGGCGTGCCGGTGGCAAGGTGTGAGGTAAGCGATTTTTTGCTGTCCGGGTTGCCCTGCTCG
>DKMV01000053.1 GCA_002469605.1 Leclercia sp. UBA7405 | reverse complement strand
CTGGAAAGACAAAGACGGCGCTGCTGATGCAGAAGATCGCGTTACCATCGACTTCACCGGCTCTGTAGACGGCGAAGAGTTCGAAGGCGGTAAAGCTACTGACTTCGTACTGGCGATGGGCCAGGGTCGTATGATCCCGGGCTTCGAAGAGGGTATCAAGGGTCACAAAGCGGGTGAAGAGTTCACCATCGACGTAACCTTCCCGGAAGAGTACCACGCTGAAAACCTGAAAGGTAAAGCCGCTAAGTTCGTTATCAACCTGAAGAAAGTTGAAGATCGCGAACTGCCGGAACTGACCGAAGAGTTCATCAAACGTTTCGGCGTTGAAGATGGCTCCGTAGCTGGTCTGCGTGCCGAAGTACGTAAAAACATGGATCGCGAGCTGAAAGGCGCCGTGCGTAACCGTGTTAAATCTCAGGCGATCGACGGTCTGGTTAAAGCCAACGAAATCGACATTCCGGCAGCCCTGATTGACAGCGAAATCGACGTTCTGCGTCGCCAGGCTGCTCAGCGCTTCGGTGGTAACGAGAAACAGGCTCTGGAACTGCCGCGTGAGCTGTTCGAAGAGCAGGCGAAACGCCGCGTAGTTGTTGGCCTGCTGCTGGGCGAAGTAATTCGTACCCACGAGCTGAAAGCTGACGAAGAGCGTGTGAAGGCTCTGATTGAAGAGATGGCATCTGCCTATGAAGATCCGTCAGAAGTTGTTGCTTTCTACGGCAGCAACAAAGAGCTGATGGACAACATGCGCAATGTGGCTTTGGAAGAGCAGGCTGTTGAAGCCGTTCTGGCCAAAGCTAAAGTGACTGAAAAAGCCACTTCCTTCAACGAACTGATGAACCAGCAGGCGTAATTTCGCCCACTGCGTTTAAAGTTTGCACAAAAACCCGTTGCCTCCCGGCGGCGGGTTTTTTTTATCACAGTAATAGTCCAGGAAGAGTGCTAAAACGCCCTTTCAGTGTTAGCGTAACAACAAAAGATTGTTATGCTTGAAATATGGCGATGCCGACCCCATTTGTGGGTAAGCAGTATTAAAGAGACTGGCTGATAATCCGTCCGCAAGGTTACAATCAGTACAGCAGGTATTTACATTTTTTATCCAGGAGACGGACATGTCATACAGTGGCGAACGAGATAACTTTGCACCCCACATGGCGCTGGTGCCAATGGTTATTGAACAGACATCCCGCGGGGAACGTTCTTTTGATATCTATTCCCGTCTGCTGAAGGAACGCGTAATCTTTCTGACCGGCCAGGTAGAAGATCACATGGCAAACCTGATCGTAGCGCAGATGCTGTTTCTGGAAGCGGAAAACCCGGAAAAAGACATTTACCTGTACATTAACTCTCCAGGCGGCGTGATCACAGCGGGTATGTCCATCTATGACACCATGCAGTTCATCAAGCCAGATGTCAGCACCATTTGCATGGGCCAGGCGGCGTCAATGGGCGCATTCCTGCTGACTGCAGGCGCCAAAGGCAAGCGCTTCTGCCTGCCGAATTCCCGCGTCATGATTCACCAGCCGTTGGGCGGTTATCAGGGCCAGGCCACGGATATTGAAATTCACGCGCGTGAAATCCTGAAAGTTAAAGGGCGCATGAATGAACTTATGGCGCACCATACGGGTCAATCATTAGAGCAGATCGAGCGCGATACCGAGCGCGATCGCTTCCTGTCCGCACCAGAGGCAGTTGAGTACGGCTTAGTCGACTCCATTTTGACCCATCGTAATTGATGCCCACAGCGCAAGTGTGCCGCTATACTAAATCAGGCGGCGGTCTGCTTCGAAAGCGGCTTGCGTCTCAGAATGGCATTTGCGTCGTCATGTGCGGCACAAAGAACTTAAAAAGAGGTTTTGACTCATGACAGATAAACGCAAAGATGGTTCAGGCAAATTGCTGTACTGCTCTTTTTGCGGCAAAAGCCAGCATGAAGTGCGCAAACTGATTGCCGGGCCGTCCGTGTATATCTGCGACGAATGCGTCGACTTATGTAACGACATCATTCGCGAAGAGATTAAAGAAGTCGCTCCGCATCGTGAGCGCAGCGCGTTGCCGACCCCGCATGAGATCCGACATCATCTGGATGATTACGTTATTGGTCAGGAACAGGCCAAAAAAGTGCTGGCGGTAGCGGTATACAACCATTACAAACGTCTGCGTAATGGTGATACCAGCAACGGCGTCGAACTGGGTAAAAGTAACATTCTGCTGATCGGGCCGACCGGTTCCGGTAAAACGTTGCTGGCCGAAACGCTGGCGCGTCTGCTGGATGTTCCCTTCACCATGGCGGATGCCACTACCCTGACCGAAGCAGGTTATGTAGGTGAAGACGTAGAGAACATCATTCAGAAACTGCTGCAGAAGTGCGACTACGACGTGCAGAAAGCGCAACGTGGTATCGTTTATATCGATGAGATCGACAAAATCTCGCGTAAATCCGATAACCCGTCCATTACTCGCGATGTCTCCGGCGAAGGCGTGCAGCAGGCGCTGTTGAAACTGATCGAAGGCACCGTGGCTGCCGTACCGCCGCAGGGTGGACGTAAGCATCCGCAG
>DKMV01000038.1 GCA_002469605.1 Leclercia sp. UBA7405 | reverse complement strand
GGATCGATAGTCTCTTTGCTGTTCCAGCCGCGCAGCACCGTATAATTATGGCGCTCAAGATAGCCAGGATCGTTTCTGAGCTTCGGCAGAATATCGTTACGCGCCAGGGTGGGCGGCACATTCCACGGCGGGTTAACCACCACGTTGTTCAGGGCGCTGCTCATCATGGGCGTTTTACGATCCGGTCGACCGACAATCACGCGCGATGCCAGCACCTCGTTACCGTTCTGGTAATAGACCAGCGAAAATGCCGGAATATTGACCATGATACCGGTGGAGAGCGTACCCGGCAGCAGGCGCAGGCGCTGGATATTGAGCGCCAGCACCCCGGCGCGCTGGGCGGGCGTAAGGTTGAGCGCATCGCGGGTCGTCTGGCCGATCACCCCGTCGGCACCCAGTCCCTGGCTGAGCTGGAAGGCTTTAACCGCCGCGACCAGCTCCCGATCGTAGGCCGCAGGCTTACGCGGTGCGGTCTGCGCTTTTTTACTGACTTCTGGCGCAGAGGGGCTGACCACCACGCTCTGGGGATCGTCTCCCGGCAGCGCAATTTTAGGTCCACCGTCCATCACGCCCGAGCGCTTAAGGATTTCACGCAGGGCGGGAACATCACTGCTCCACTGACCCGGACGCAGGGTAGCGGTGCCCTGCAGCTGCGGCCAGGGCTGCGTATCGGCGACCTGTGCCAGCAGGGACTGGTGCATCACCGCATATTGCGGATGCGTCGGGGCGAGGCTGGCAATAAACCGCGGCACGGTGCCGTTATCCAGCGCCAGTTGCCACTGGTTAATCACCGATAAAGGCGGCGTAGCGAGCTTGTAGGCTTTGCTGCTGTAGAGCCAGCGGTTGCCGTTGACCGGAATACCGGCCACGAACTGCAGATAGCCCATCATGGCGTCTGACAACACCACGTCCCGCGCCATACCGGTAACGGCCGGATCCGTCAGCAGCTCGACCCAGGTGGTGAACTGCGGCTGGAAACCGGCGATAGCCACTTCCGCCAGCTGCTGCTGGAAGGCCCGCACTGCGTCACGATCTTCCCACATGGGCTTCATGTCGCGAGCGGCATACAGCAATGTCAGCTGGTTAATATAGGTCGGGGTATAACCCGCAGGCAGGTCCGTCAGCAGCTGCTGGCGCAGGTGTGCGGTATTGGTATCGGCAGGCAGGGGTCGGATCCCTGCCATAATGGCAGTAGCCGGCGACTGGTCCAGCGGCTGCGACAAAATGGTCGGCTGCACACTCATGGTTGCAGAGCTATCCGTTGGTACCAGCTCGGGCTCATCGGCCCACGCCAGTGACAGTGGAGCAATTATTACGGCCAGGCACAGGCTTAATGCCGACAGCTGGCGATTACACATCATGTTAAGCAACATCCCTTGCCCCCTGTTTACTCTGTATGCGCCCACATCTGCAGGCTTTTTTACATTATAGGTAGGCATACCGTTATCGGCCTTACCTAATGTAAAGAAGCTTAAAGATATCGTAGCCGCGCGTACAGCTTCAAGAATAAAAAAAGGCGGCAAAATTGCCGCCTTCAGGTGTTTTCAGATTGTTCAGGAAGCATCCGCCGTGCCGGGGAAAGATTCCGGCGGCTGCGGCGCAAAACCACGCAGACCGACCACGTGCACATGCTCGCTGTTCTGGAAGACTTTACGCACCAGCTTGTAGGTAGTCCCTTTCTCCGGGCTGATGTTTTCCGGCGCCGCGATAATCAACTGCATATCGAGACGGTCGCAGAGCTCGAACAGGGTAGCGATAGAGCGCGCATCCAGACGGGCCGCTTCGTCGAGGAACAGCAGACGGCACGGCGAGATATCTTTGCCGCGCAGGCGGCGGGACTCATCTTCCCAGCTCTGCACGACCATCACCAGAATCGACATCCCGGTACCGATCGCTTCACCGGTAGAGAGCGCACCGGACTCGGCGCGCAGCCAGCCGTCGGAGCCGCGGTTAACTTCCACTTCCATCTCAAGATAGTTGCGGTAGTCCAGCAGCTCTTCACCGATGGTCTGCGGCGTGCGCTGGCCCATATCGATATGCGGGTTCAGACGTTGATAGAGCTTCGCCAGCGCTTCCGAGAAGGAGAGACGGTTGCTGTTGAACAGATCCTGGTGCTGCTCGTGCTGCTCGGAGAGAACATCCAGCAGCGTCGAGTGCGCTTCACGGACGTTGACGTTCAGGCGCACGCTGTTGACCTGGCCGAACGAAACGCTCTGTAGCCCCTGGTTGAGCTGACGAATACGGTTCTGCTCGCGCTGAATGGTTTTGCGAATGATATTCGCCACGCTGCGGGAGCTGATCGCCAGTTTTTGCTCGCGGGAGGTGAGCTCTTCGGTCAGGCGGCCGAGTTCGATCTCCATCTGTTCGATGGCTTCAACCGGGTCGTCGGTGCGGATAATATCCTGACGGATACGCTCGCGCAGGTGCTGGTACACCGCCACGAAGAACTGGATTTTGCGCTCCGGACGTTTGGGATCTTCGGACATGCGCAGCACATCGCGCAGGTGTTCGTTATCCGCCACCGCCAGACGCAGCGCACCGAGCGCCTTATCCGACATGGAGCGCAGTTCGTCACCGGAGAGGTACGCCAGCTCGCGACGGTGCAGGCGGCGTTCAACGCCGTTGTCTTTCACCATCCGCATCACCGCGCACCAGCCAGCCTTGGCGGTCACCACCTGCTCGCGCATCTCATGGTAATCACGCTCCAGCTTGCGCAGGCGACGGGTCAGGTTATCCATCTCCGCTTCACAGAAGGTGAGCGCTTTTTCCAGCTGATTGCGGCGGGCGCGGTTATTGCTGAGCTGAGCGTGCAGCTCGTCGCGACGAATGCGCGCCCGCTCCTCTGCCCCGCTATCGGCGCGCACGCCGATATCCTGCAGCTCTTTATGCAGATCGGCTAACAGCTCTTTTTTGGTGTCGTAGGAGCTTTTCAGCGATGCCAGTACCTGGTTGTACTGGTTCAGCTGGGCGGCATGGCCGCGCATCGCTTCGCGGGCGCGGGTACGTTCCGCTTCAGCCTGCTCCAGGCGCTGGCGCAGTTTTTCATTCAGATCGCTGTTGCCGCTCAGCATTTCGGCGGAGTCAGAGTAGCTGAAGTGCGCCCGGCGCTGGGCAACTTCTGCAAGGGCAAACGCCTGCTGGCGCGCTTCACGCTGCACCTGCTGCGAATACGCATAATCTTCTTTCAGCTGCTCAAACTGTTCCGGGTCGCTCTGCAGAACGGAGACCAGCGGTTCCAGCTTCGCCAGCTGGTTGCCATGCTGCTGCACAAAGCGCGCGGCTTCCTGCGCCTCATCAAGGCGTTCCTGAATCTCATCGACGCGATCGGCCAGCGTATCGTCCGCCAGCAGGTTCAGGCGCGGCAGAATGCGGTTCAGCGCCGCTACCCCCTCTTTTGCCTGCTCAAACTGCACCCGGCTCTGCTGGTTGTCATTCTCGTGGTTTGAGAGCGCACGCTCCAGCTCGCCGCGACGGGTGGTCAGCTTGCGGATTTCCGCCTCAGGGTCGGCTTCAAAAGCTACCGACAGATGGCTACCGATAAAGCGGCTGCAGGCCTGGTGCAGACGCTGGG
>DKMV01000127.1:17396-17927 GCA_002469605.1 Leclercia sp. UBA7405 | reverse complement strand
AGGGCTGGTCAATGCAGGACGTGGTCGCGTTTGGCGATAACTACAATGATATCAGCATGCTGGAAGCGGCCGGTACCGGCGTGGCGATGGGCAATGCGGATGACGCGGTAAAAGCCCGCGCCAACGTGGTGATCGGCGACAATACTACCGACAGCATTGCGCAATTTATCTATACCCACCTGATTTAATCAGGTGGTGATGGAGACGCTCTTAATCTGCGCGTACAGCCACAGGCCGGCTTTGATACCAAGCTCATCTCTGGCCCAGGGGCTGATGCGCGCCCAGAGCGTTTTACCGCCAATCTCCAGCTGCACCTCCACCTGCCCGTTGTCATCAAAGCACTGAGCCACCTTCGCCCGCAGGATGTTGCGGATACTGCTCTGTAGCGGCGGCTGTAATACTAAAGAGACGTCCGAGGCCTGAATGCGGATCCGCAGGCTGGTCTGTAGCGGTTTATCCAGCTTATTAACCCACAGATGCTGATCGCCCAGCGCCAGGGCGGTCATGGCGTAGTGCGGATGGTGCTCCAGC
>DKMV01000127.1:0-17263 GCA_002469605.1 Leclercia sp. UBA7405 | reverse complement strand
CGGATGGTGCTCCAGCACGCTGACCTTCAGAATGCTGCTCTGCTGCTCCTGAGGCAGCCAGGGGTGCATCACGCTGCTTCCCCACACCTCTTCCAGGTTGCCAAAAGCTTTTACGCTGCCGTTCTCCAGCACCAGCACTTTATCGGCAAGATGAAGGATCTCATCCAGCGAGTGGCTGACGTAGAGCATGGGGATATTAATCTCCCGCGCCAGCCGCTGCAGATAGGGCAACAGCTCCCGCTTGCGGGGGATGTCGAGAGAGGCCAGGGGTTCATCCAGCAGCAGCAGTTCGGGTGCGGTGAGCAGCGCACGGCCGATGGCGACCCGCTGCTTCTCTCCTCCCGACAGGGACGACGGCAGGCGATCGAGCAGCGGCTCAATCCCTAACAGGGAGACCAGCTTGTCGAACTGTCCCGCCATGCTTTTTGCCATGCCGTAGCGCAGGTTTCCCCGGACCTTGTAGTGCGGAAACAGGCGCGCGTCCTGGAAGACATAGCCAATGCGCCGTTTTTCCGGCGCCAGGCAGATGCGCTTTTCCGCATCGTTTAATACGCGATCGTTGAGGACGATGCGCCCGCTTTGCGGACGGGTGAGTCCGCTGATGGCGTTGATCAGCGACGTTTTTCCGGCACCCGAAACGCCAAAAATGGCGGTAATGCCGCTGGCGGGCAAGGTTTCGTTGATGGTCAGGCAGTGGCTGCCCAGGGTCTGGCTAAAGTTAAGTTCCAGCATCTTCAGTTCCCCATCCGTTTACGGCTCAGGCGCGCCAGCCATTCCGACACCAGCAGGGAGACCATCGCCAGCACAATGGAGATAATACAGAGGCGCGCGGCGGCCCCTTCGCCACCCGGGGTCTGAATCAGGGTATACATGGCCGAGGGAATGGTGCGGGTTTCACCTGGAATATTAGAAACAAAGGTGATGGTGGCGCCAAACTCGCCCAGCGAACGGGCGAAGGCCAGCACGGTCCCGGCAATAATTCCGGGCAGGGTTAAGGGCAGCGTGATGGTGAAAAAGACGCGCCAGCGGCCAGCGCCCAGCGTGCGGGCAGCCTGCTCAAGCTTAAGGTCGACCCCTTCCAGCGCCAGGCGGATAGCGCGCACCATCAGCGGGAAGGCCATCACCGCCGCCGCCAGCACCGCCCCGCGCCAGCTGAAGGCGAAGGTCAGGCCAAACCAGTCATATAACCATTCGCCAATAATGCCGCGCCGACCCATGGCGATCAGCAGCAAATAGCCCACCACCACCGGCGGCAATACCAGCGGCAGATGGAGCAGGCTGTCGAGCAGGGCCTTGCCCGGAAAGGTGCAACGCACCAGCAGCCAGGCAAAGAAGATCCCAAAGGGCAAACTAAACGCAACCGCGAGGGAGGAGACTTTAAGGCTCAGCAGCACGGCCTGCCATTCGGGATCGGTCAATATCATTCGTGAGTCGTAAATCCGTAACGTTTAAAGATTGCCGACGCCTGCGGTCCTTTCAGGTAGTCGTAAAAGGCGCTGACCGTCGCGTTTTTATGTCCATCAATGATGGCGACCGGGTATTCCACTTTTTTGTGCGAATCTTCCGGGAAGGTGCCAACCACTTTAACGCCTTTACCGGCTACGGCGTCAGAGCCGTAGACAATGCCCAGCGGCGCTTCGTTGCGCTCCACCAGCGCCAGCGCGCCGCGGACATCTTCAGCAGGCGCCAGCTTCGGCGACAGCGTCTCCCAGGCCCCTAACTTCTGCAGCGCCTCTTTGGCGTAGATACCTGCCGGAACATGGTCAGGATCGCCCACCGCCAGGCGGCCGCCCTGTAACAGGCTGGTCCAGTTGGTCTCTTTGTTAATGGCGATCTCGCCCTGGGCGCTGGCTTTTGGCGCCACAACCACCAGGCTATTGCCGAGCAGCGTTTCGCGGCTGGCGGTATCAATAGATTTCTTCTCTGCCGCGTAGTCCATCCACTTCTGATCCGCAGAGATAAAGAGATCCGCAGGCGCACCCGCCTCTATCTGGCGCGCCAGCGTTGAGGAGGAGGCGAAGGAGGAGATCACCTCAACGTTTTTCTCTTTCTTGTACTGCGCCGCGATATCCTGCATCGCATTAGTCAGCGAGGCCGCCGCAAAAACGGTAATTTTGCTCTCATCTGCCAGCGCGTTTGCACTAAGCGAAAGCGCCAGGACTGCCCCTGCGAAAATCCGTAAGCCTGTACGTGCCATCTGTAACTCCTTTGAGTGTCGTTATATACGCAGAAATATAACGATATCCCCAGGCTTTGCCCAGCGCTAAATCTTACCGATTAATGAGTGAAGTCAATTGATACCGAAAATAATATCGGCGAGAGAGGGGTAAACTTGAGAGCAAAACGCCCGGACAAGCCGGGCGTTTTTACGGGAATCAATGCTGCTTTTTAGGCTGCTTTCTGTGTCCAACGTTCGAAAACAGGTTAAACACTTCACCCAGACCGTAGATAGCACCGAGGATGACCGCCATCACCACTGGTACCATGATCACGGCGAATACCAGACTTTTCAACAACTCTAACATGGCTTTCTCCAGTCATTGTGAACGCCTTATTCTAACCCTAAAAGCGAGAAATACATCCCCTTTTGTGCGGTAGAGTTTGCGCGTCCTTTTAATTCCGTCACAATAGTCCTTTTGCCAGGACACTGTTATGCAGGCTGAAATTCTTCTTACCCTTCGTCTCCAGCAAAAACTCTTTGCCGATCCGCGCCGTATTGCTCTGCTTAAACAGATAGAGCAAACCGGCTCAATTAGCCAGGGGGCAAAGAACGCCGGGATCAGCTACAAGAGCGCCTGGGATGCTATCAACGAGATGAATACGCTGAGCGAACAGCTTCTGGTGGAACGCGCCACCGGCGGCAAAGGGGGCGGCGGCGCGCTGATCACCCGCTATGGCCAGCGCCTGATCCAGCTTTACGACCTGCTGGGGCAGATCCAGCAAAAAGCCTTCAATGTATTAAGCGATGACGATGCGCTCCCCCTGGACAGCCTGCTGGCCGCTATCTCGCGTTTCTCCCTGCAAACCAGCGCCCGCAACCAGTGGTTCGGCACCGTTACCGCCCGCGACCACCAGCAGGTGCAGCAGCACGTGGAGGTGTTACTGGCGGATGGGGAAACCCGTCTGAAAGTGGCGCTCACCGCCCGCAGCGGCGAGCGGCTGGGGCTGGACGAGGGCAAAGAGGTGCTGGTGCTGCTTAAGGCGCCCTGGGTCAATATCACCCGCGACCCGGCGCAGGCAAAAGAGGCCGATAACCAGCTGCCGGGGGTTATCAGCCATATCGATCGCGGCGACGCCCAGTGCGAAGTATTAATGTCCCTGCCCGACGGCCAGACGCTTTGCGCCACCCTGCCGCTGGCGCAGATGGAGGGTTTAGAAGAAGGTGCTGAGGTCACCGCATATTTTAATGCGGACCGGGCGATTATCGCTACCTTGTGCTAAGCGCATTGACAAAGCCTGCGCCAGTGGGTATCCCTGAGGCTTATGCTGCAAAAAATGGGATATCACATGTCATCATTGCAAATATCGCAAGGCACGTTTCGTCTTAGCGATACCCGCACGCTCTCACTGAACGATTTCACCCTGACCGCCGGCGAAAGCTGGGCGTTCGTCGGCAGTAACGGCAGCGGTAAATCGGCCCTGGCGCGGGCCCTCGCCGGTGAGTTACCCCTGCTGAAGGGCGAGCGCCGCTGCACCTTTACCCGCCCGACCCGCCTCTCGTTCGAGCAGTTACAAAAGCTGGTCAGCGACGAGTGGCAGCGCAACAACACCGACCTGCTGAGCCCTGGCGAAGAGGACACCGGCCGCACTACGGCGGAGATCATTCAGGATGAGATCGCCGACGACGCCCGCTGCCGCCTGCTGGCGGAACAGTTTGGCATCACCGGCCTGCTGGATCGCCGCTTTAAATACCTCTCCACCGGGGAAACCCGCAAAACCCTGCTCTGCCAGGCGCTTATGGCCGAGCCGGATCTGCTGATCCTGGACGAGCCTTTCGACGGGCTGGACGTGCAATCGCGCGGGCAGCTGGCCGCCCTGCTCGCCTCGCTGAATCAGCAGGGCTTAACCCTTGTGCTGGTGCTCAACCGCTTTGACGAAATCCCGGAATTCGTGCAATTTGCGGGCGTGCTGGCGGACTGCACCCTCACCGACGCCGGCGCAAAAAACACCCTGTTGCAGCAGGCGCTCATCGCCCAACTGGCGCACAGCGAAAACCTCAGCGGCGTGGCGCTTCCCGAGCCGGATGCGCCCGCCGAGCGCCAAGGGCTGGCCGCCGACACGCCGCGCATTGTGCTGAACCACGGGGTGGTCTCTTATAACGATCGCCCAATCCTTGATGATTTAAGCTGGACGGTGAACCCGGGCGAGCACTGGCAGATCGTTGGCCCCAACGGCGCCGGTAAATCGACCCTGCTTAGCCTTATCACCGGCGACCACCCCCAGGGCTACAGCAACGATCTGACGCTCTTTGGCCGCCGCCGGGGTAGCGGAGAGACCATCTGGGATATCAAAAAACATATCGGCTACGTCAGCAGCAGCCTGCATCTGGATTACCGGGTCAGCACCACAGTGCGCAATGTTATTTTGTCGGGCTATTTTGACTCTATCGGCATCTACCAGGCGGTTTCCGATAGGCAGCACAAGCTGGCCCAGGCCTGGCTCGATATACTGGGTATGGATAAGCGCGTGGCGGATGCCCCCTTCAGCAGCCTCTCCTGGGGGCAGCAGCGGCTGGCATTAATTGCGCGCGCGCTGGTGAAGCACCCCACCCTGCTGATCCTCGATGAACCCTTACAGGGGCTGGATCCGCTCAACCGCCAGCTGATCCGCCGCTTCGTGGATATTCTTATCAGCGAGGGTGAAACCCAGCTGCTGTTCGTCTCACACCATGCGGAAGATGCCCCGGCCTGCATCACCCACCGGCTGGAGTTTGTGCCGGCGGGCACGGGCTACCGCTACGCCATCGGCCCGGTGTAACCCCTCCGCGGGGAGGTGCTCCCCGCTTTTTCAGATAACCTGCATCAATACAAAGCTATCGCATTGATTTAAAATCACCTTAACGATGCCAGAAAGGTGAAAACGCAGCAGTGTAAGCGATTCCACTATTTTATCCCATGTCACACTTTTTGCGTCTCTGTTATGCTATGGTTAATACATACCATAAGCCTAATGGAGCGAAATATGCGAGTTCTGGTAACAGGTGGTAGCGGTTACATTGGAAGTCATACCTGTGTGCAACTGCTGCAAAATGGCCACGATGTCATCATCCTCGATAACCTGTGCAACAGTAAGCGCAGCGTGCTGTCCGTGATCGAGCGCCTCGGCGGAAAACAGCCCACGTTCGTGGAAGGCGATATTCGTAACGAAGCCCTGATGACGGAAATTCTCCACGATCACGCTATCGATACGGTGATCCATTTCGCGGGCCTGAAAGCGGTTGGCGAATCCGTCGCTAAGCCGCTTGAGTACTACGATAACAATGTTAACGGTACCCTGCGTCTGGTCTCTGCCATGCGCGCGGCGGGGGTAAAAAACTTTATCTTTAGCTCCTCCGCTACCGTCTACGGCGACCAGCCGAAAATCCCTTACGTTGAAAGCTTCCCCACCGGCACCCCGCAAAGCCCGTACGGCAAAAGCAAGCTGATGGTGGAGCAGATCCTCACCGACCTGCAAAAAGCCCAGCCGGACTGGAGCATCGCCCTGCTGCGCTACTTCAACCCGGTCGGTGCCCATCCGTCAGGCGATATGGGCGAAGATCCGCAGGGTATTCCAAACAACCTGATGCCCTATATCGCCCAGGTGGCGGTGGGCCGCCGCGATTCGCTGGCGATTTTTGGCAATGACTACCCGACCGAAGACGGCACCGGCGTGCGCGACTACATCCACGTGATGGATCTCGCCGACGGCCACGTCGCCGCCATGCAGCAGCTGGCCGACAAGCCGGGCGTGCATGTTTATAACCTCGGTGCCGGAGTGGGCAGCAGCGTGCTGGATGTGGTGAACGCCTTCAGCAAAGCCTGCGGCAAAGCGGTGAACTATCACTTCGCGCCGCGCCGTGAAGGCGATCTGCCTGCCTACTGGGCAGACGCGACCAAAGCCGATAAAGAGCTTAACTGGCGTGTTTCCCGCACGCTTGATGAAATGGCACAAGATACCTGGCGCTGGCAGTCCCGCCACCCGCAGGGGTATCCGGATTAAGGATTTGTGATGACCCAGTTTAACCCCGTCGATCATCCCCATCGCCGCTATAACCCGTTAACCGGGCAGTGGATTCTGGTTTCGCCGCATCGCGCCAAGCGCCCCTGGCAAGGGGCGCAGGAGACGCCGGCAAAACAGACGCTGCCTCAGCACGATCCGGACTGTTTCCTCTGCCCGGGCAATACCCGCGTCACCGGGGATAAAAATCCGGATTACACCGGCACCTACGTCTTTACCAACGACTTTGCCGCGCTGATGACCGACACGCCGGATGCGCCGCAAAGCGACGATCCGCTGCTGCGCTGCGAAAGCGCGCGCGGCACCAGCCGGGTGATCTGCTTCTCGCCGGACCACAGCAAAACCCTGCCGGAGCTGAGCGTCACCGCCCTGACCGAGGTGGTTAAAACCTGGCAGGAGCAGACCGCCGAGCTGGGCCAGACCTACCCCTGGGTGCAGGTCTTTGAAAATAAAGGCGCGGCAATGGGCTGCTCCAACCCGCATCCGCACGGCCAGGTCTGGGCGAACAGCTTCCTGCCGAACGAAGTTGAGCGCGAAGACAGGCTGCAAAGGGAGTATTTCGCCGAGCAGAACGCGCCGATGCTGCTGGATTACGTACAGCGCGAGCTGGCCGACGGCAGCCGCACGGTGGTCGAGACCGAACACTGGCTGGCGGTCGTGCCCTACTGGGCCGCGTGGCCGTTCGAAACGCTGCTGCTGCCGAAAGCGCACGTGCTGCGTATTACCGATCTGAGCGACGAGCAGCGCAGCGATCTGGCCCTGGCCCTGAAAAAACTGACCAGCCGCTACGACAACCTCTTCCAGTGCTCCTTCCCCTACTCTATGGGCTGGCACGGCGCCCCCTTCAATGGCGAAGAGAACCCGCACTGGCAGTTGCATGCACACTTCTATCCCCCGCTGCTGCGCTCGGCTACCGTGCGTAAATTTATGGTGGGATACGAGATGCTGGCGGAAACCCAGCGTGACCTGACCGCAGAACAGGCCGCAGAACGCCTGCGCGCGGTGAGCGACGTCCATTTTCGCGAATCCGGAGAATAACAATGAGTTTGAAAGAGAAAACCCAGACCCTGTTTGCTGAAACGTTTGGCTACCCTGCCACCCACGTCATCCAGGCCCCAGGCCGCGTTAACCTGATCGGTGAGCATACCGACTATAACGACGGCTTTGTGCTGCCCTGCGCCATTGACTACCAGACGGTGATTGCCTGCGCCAAACGCGACGATCGCCAGGTACGCGTTATCGCCGCCGATTACGATAACCAGCGCGACGAGTTTTCTCTCGACGCGGCCATCATCGCCCACCCGGATCAGCAGTGGTCTAACTACGTGCGCGGCGTGGTAAAGCATCTGCAGCAGCGTGACAACAATTTCGCCGGCGTTGACATGGTCATCAGTGGCAACGTCCCCCAGGGGGCGGGCCTGAGCTCATCGGCTTCCCTTGAAGTGGCGGTGGGTACCGTCTTCCAGCAGCTTTATCATCTGCCGCTGGACGGGGCGCAAATCGCCCTCAACGGTCAGGAAGCCGAAAACCAGTTCGTGGGCTGCAACTGCGGCATTATGGATCAGCTGATCTCGGCGCTGGGTAAAAAAGACCATGCGCTGCTGATCGACTGCCGCTCGCTGGGAACCAAAGCGGTTTCGCTGCCCAAAGAGGCGGCGGTCATTATCATCAACAGTAATTTCAAACGCACCCTGGTGGGCAGCGAATACAACACCCGCCGCCAGCAGTGCGAGACCGGCGCGCGCTTCTTCCAGCAGCCGGCGCTGCGCGATGTCTCTCTGGAAGAGTTCAACAAAGTGGCCAGCGAGCTGGATCCGGTGGTTGCCAAACGCGTGCGTCACGTGCTGACCGAAAACGCACGTACCGTCGAGGCCGCCTCGGCGCTGGAACAGGGCGATCTGAAGCGGATGGGCGAACTGATGGCCGAATCCCACGCCTCGATGCGCGATGATTTTGAAATCACCGTTCCGCAAATCGATACCCTGGTGGAGATTGTGAAAGAGACTATCGGCGATCGGGGCGGCGTGCGCATGACCGGCGGCGGCTTCGGCGGCTGCATCGTGGCGCTGGTGCCGGAAGATTTAGTCCCTGCGGTACAAAAAGCGGTGGAAGCGCAGTACGAAGCCAAAACCGGTATCAAAGAGACCTTCTACGTCTGCAACGCCTCACAAGGAGCTGGCCAGTGCTGAATGAAACCCCGACCCTCGCCCCGGATGGCCTGCCGTACCGCCTGATCACCCTGCGCAATAGCGCAGGGATGGTGGTCACAGTGATGGACTGGGGTGCGACACTTCTCTCTGCTCGCGTGCGTATGAGCGATGAGAGCGTGCGTGAAACCCTGCTGGGCTGCGCCTCGCCGGAGCAGTATCCCGAGCAGACCGCCTATCTTGGCGCCTCGGTTGGCCGCTATGCTAACCGCATCGCCGGCAGCCGCTTTACGCTGGACGGCGTGGAATATCCCCTGACGCCAAGCCAGGGCCCCAACCAGCTGCACGGCGGTCCGGAAGGCTTCGATAAACGCCGCTGGCGCATTGTGCAGCAGAACGACAGCGAAGTGCTCTTTGCCCTTGAGTCCACCGACGGCGATCAGGGTTTTCCGGGCAATCTCTCCGCAAGCGCCCATTTCCGCCTGACGGAAGATAACCGCATTGCTATTGAATACGGCGCTACTGTGGATAAACCCTGCCCGGTCAACCTGACCAACCACGCCTACTTCAACCTCGATGGCGATCAGAGCGATGTGCGCGGTCACACCCTGCAGCTGCTGGCCGATGCGTATCTGCCGGTAGACGAAATGGGCATTCCGCACGAGGGCCTAAAGCCGGTGGCGGGCACCAGTTTCGACTTCCTCACGGCGAAGCCTATTGCTCAGGATTTCCTCAGCGATGACGATCAGCGCAAAGTGAAAGGCTACGATCACGCCTTCCTGTTACAGGCAAAAGGCGACGTAACCCAGCCCGCCGCCCATCTCTGGTCTGAAGATAAACAGCTGCAGATGACGGTCTACACCAGCGCACCTGCCCTGCAGTTCTATTCGGGGAACTACCTGGAGGGTACGCCGGCGCGTGAGCATGGCGATTACAGCGCCTGGCAAGGAGTGGCGCTGGAGAGCGAGTTTCTGCCCGACAGCCCTAACCACGCAGAGTGGCCGCAGCCGGACTGTGTCCTGCGTCCCGGCGAGACTTACCGCAGCCTGACGGAATATCACTTTATCGCGCACTGATTATGGCCCTCCTGACGGAGGGCTTTTTTTAGCCTTTTTGCTGAAAATAGCGCCATTTATCGACAAAACATAACCCCTGATTCACAAGCAGCTTACACTGGGCCGCTATTTTCGCTATGGTTATGGTTAAGCGTTGCCGCTGGCATCGTCACGGCAATATAATGAGAATTGTTATCATTCATTACGCAAAATCATTTATGCTGTATCAAGGCGGCAAGGCCTGAAATCTCTGGAGCATAGATAGCTATGTGACAGAGAGTAGAGGGCGCAGCCAACGCTGAGACAGCCTGAAGGATGAAGCGTACAAGGCTTGTGAGGAGATTTATATGGCTACAACTAAGCTGGTTCTGGTACGTCACGGCGAAAGCCAGTGGAACAATGAAAACCGCTTCACCGGTTGGTATGACGTTGATCTGTCTGAAAAAGGCGTTGGCGAAGCTAAGGCAGCCGGTAAGCTGCTGAAAGCCGAAGGCTTTAGCTTTGACTTTGCTTATACCTCCGTGCTGAAACGTGCCATCCACACTCTGTGGAATGTTCTGGACGAGCTGGATCAGGCCTGGCTGCCGGTTGAGAAATCCTGGAAACTGAACGAGCGTCACTACGGTGCGCTGCAGGGTCTGAACAAAGCCGAAACCGCTGAAAAATACGGTGACGAGCAGGTTAAACAGTGGCGTCGTGGTTTTGCTGTGACCCCGCCGGAGCTGACCAAAGATGACGAGCGTTATCCGGGCCACGATCCGCGTTACGCCTCACTGACCGATGCTGAGCTGCCAACTACCGAGAGCCTGGCGCTGACCATCGACCGCGTTGTGCCTTACTGGAACGAAACCATTCTGCCGCGCCTGAAAAGCGGTGAGCGCGTGATCATCGCCGCTCACGGTAACTCCCTGCGCGCGCTGGTGAAGTATCTGGATAACATGGGCGAAGACGAAATCCTCGAGCTGAACATCCCGACCGGCGTGCCGCTGGTGTACGAGTTCGACGAAAACTTCAAGCCAGTCAAACACTACTATCTGGGTAACGCTGACGAAATCGCGGCTAAAGCCGCGGCGGTAGCTAACCAGGGTAAAGCGAAGTAATTTTTCGCCAGACGTAAAAAAAGCGTGGAGCCTTCCACGCTTTTTTATTGCCTGTTGCAGGCTTAACCGCGGCGTGCCTTCACGGCCTGAGCCAGCTCGCGCAGCAGCGTGTCGGTATCTTCCCAGCCAATGCAGGCGTCGGTGACGCTCTTGCCATAGACCAGCGGCTCGCCGCTTTCCAGACTCTGGTTACCTTCAACCAGATGGCTTTCGATCATCACGCCGATAATCGCGTTTTCGCCGCCGGCAATCTGCTGGCAGACGTCGGCGCCTACTTCCATCTGCTTTTTAAACTGCTTGCTGGAGTTGGCATGGCTGAAGTCGATCATCACCTGCGAGGACAGACCCGCTTTTTGCAGACCGGTCTTCACTTCCGCCACGTGCTTAGCGCTGTAGTTCGGCTCTTTACCGCCGCGCAGAATAATATGGCAATCGCCGTTCCCGCTGGTATTGACGATGGCGGAGTGGCCCCATTTGGTCACTGACAGGAAGCAGTGCGGCGCCCCGGCGGCGTTGATGGCGTCGATAGCCACCTTAATGGTGCCATCAGTGCCGTTTTTGAAGCCTACCGGGCAGGAGAGACCGGATGCCAGCTCGCGGTGCACCTGAGATTCGGTGGTACGGGCACCGATAGCGCCCCAGCTCATCAGATCGGCAAGATACTGTGGGGTGATCATATCGAGGAACTCCCCCGCTGCCGGCAGGCCGCTGTCGTTGATATCCAGCAGCAGCTTGCGTGCGATACGCAGACCATCGTTAATCTGGAAGCTGTTATCCATATGCGGATCGTTAATCAGCCCTTTCCAGCCCACGGTGGTGCGCGGCTTTTCAAAATAGACGCGCATCACCACTTCCAGCTCGCCTTTCAGTTCATCACGCAGCTTCAGCAGGCGCGAGGCGTACTCTTTTGCCGCCTGCGGATCGTGAATCGAACAGGGGCCAATCACCACCAGCAGGCGATCGTCCTGGCCCTGCAAAATCTGATGGATAGCGTCGCGGGCGCGGGCAACGGTGCGAGCGGCATTATCGGTTGCGGGAAATTTTTCCAGCAGCGCAACGGGAGGCAGCAGCTCTTTGATATCCCGAATGCGTAAATCATCGTTCTGGTAATTCATTAATCATTCCATTTATTTCTGGCCCAACGCGCGTCGGGCACAACCCGCCCAATTTATCCCGTTGCGCCCGGAGTGTAAATTCAGGCGGCATCTTAAATGCACGCGTGAAATTTGCATTTATAGGGTTCTCAACTAGGCTTTTACTTGTAAGCACTGAGGAATGGTTCGCTTACATTATTTATCTCTTCCGGACGACCTTTGGGTGAAATTAAATTTCGCCGGAACATCTTTGCGTCAAACTGCAGCATCGGGTTTCAAACAGCAGCTTTCATTGATTACAGGAGCATAATGATGANNACGGTGGTGCGGGGTTTTTCAAAATAGACGCGCATGACGATTTCAAGCTCGTCTTTCAGTTCGTCGCGCAGGGTCAACAGACGCGCCGCATACTCTTTTGCCGCCGCCGGATCGTGAATGGAGCAGGGACCGATGACCACCAGCAGGCGATCGTCGTTACCTTTCAGGATCTTGTGGATCGCTTTGCGCGCGTGGGAAACGGTGTTCGCGGCGTTTTCGGTGGCGGGGAATTTCTCAAGGAGCGCTACGGGCGGTAATAACTCGTTGATCTCTTTAATACGTAAATCGTCATTCTGATAATTCATTTTTAATCCGTGTAGACATATTTCTGGTAGTGAAAGCAATCCCTCCAATCTATCTCGCTCACGGAGAAGTGTAAACACGCTTTTACACTTCGCACAGATAAATCCTGGAATTAACTTTAAATACGCGACAAAGTAGCGAAAAACGAGATCTGCCCTAGACTTTTTAAATGTAAACACCTTATTTGTGAATTTTAGCAAGATTCCATCCTGCCCTAAGTTGGGATTTTGGGATCTTTAACTACGACGTGGAATACTACTTTCCCGTTGCACTGTTGGAAGAAGTTATCCAGCAAATAACGACCAGAACAGGAGCAGCATGATGAAAATGACTAAACTGGCAACCCTTTTCCTGACCGCGACACTTTCTATGGCAAGCGGTGCAGCGCTTGCAGCAGAGACCGGTTCCGATAATAACAACGGCCAGGCTAACGCCGCCGCCGAAGCGGGCCAGGTAGCACCGGATGCGCATCAGAACGTTGCGCCAAATAATGTTGATAACAGCAATATTAATACCAGTAATACCAATACTGGCGGTACCGGCACCATGACCGACCAGAACGGTAATGGTTCTAAAGCGACTACCGACGGCATGACCAAAGATGAGGTTCACAAGAACTCAATGTGTAAAGATGGTAAATGCCCGGACACTAACAGCAAAGTAGAGCCGAATATCAGTACCGAAGAGCGTAAAACCGACGGTACTACCCAGTAACATACCGGGTCATTAAGAAAGGAGAGCGAAAGCTCTCCTTTTTTTATGCCACTTTTGCGCGCAACATGCTAAAAATTCTACCCTTGTAGTTTTAAACATTCAGGAAAGTTTCATGGCGCACACCCACGATCACGCTTCGCAGGATAACAACGCTAAGCGGCTCAAACTGGCCTTTGGCATAACCGCCACCTTTATGGTTATCGAGGTAATCGGCGGGTTAATCTCCGGCTCGCTGGCACTGCTGGCCGATGCCGGACATATGCTGACCGACGCCGCTGCCCTGCTCTTTGCCCTGCTGGCCGTACACTTCTCTCACAAACCCGCCAGTAAAGGGCGCACCTTCGGCTGGCTGCGCCTGACCACGCTCGCCGCGTTCGTCAACGCCCTGGCGCTGCTGGGCATTACCCTGATGATTGTCTGGGAGGCTATTCAGCGTTTTTATCAGCCGCAGCCCGTGGCTGGCGTGACCATGATGCTGGTGGCAGTAGCCGGGCTGATTGCCAACATCCTCTCCTTCTGGATCCTGCATCGCGGTAGCGAAGAGAAAAACCTCAACGTGCGCGCCGCCGCGCTGCATGTGCTGGGCGATCTGCTGGGTTCCGTCGGGGCAATTGCCGCCGCGCTGGTGATCCTCTGGACCGGCTGGACGCCCATCGATCCCATTCTCTCCGTGCTGGTCTCCTGCCTGGTACTGCGCAGCGCCTGGCAGCTGATGAAAGAGAGCGTGAATGAACTGCTGGAAGGGGCGCCGGGCTCGCTGGATATTCCGGCGCTGAAACGTAATTTAAGCCGCTCAATCCCGGAAGTGCGCGATGTGCACCATGTGCACGTTTGGATGGTGGGCGAAAAGCCGATCATGACGCTGCACGTGCAGGTGATCCCTCCGCACGACCACGATGCGTTGCTGGAGCGTATTCAACACTTCCTGGAGCATCATTACCAGATTTCGCACGCCACCATTCAGATGGAATATGGCCCCTGCAGCGGACCGGACTGCCGTCTTAACGACGTGCAGGCCGGCCATGCCCATCACCACCACCATTAACTGGATAGCGCGCGAGAGCCCCGCTTACGCGCGCTGTTAATCCACATCCGGCTGCCGTTGAGCGCAATAAACGTCAGGATCAGATACTCCAGCGACATGGCGTAGACGCCCTGCAGCGCAAAAATCACCACGCTTATCACGTTGATAACCACCCACAGCAGCCAGTTTTCAACGTATTTGCGGGTCATCAGGATCATCGCCACAATCGACAGCACCATCATGCAGGAGTCCCAGAACGGGAAGGCATCTGGCTGCAGAGCAGGCATGGTGACGTTCAGGCCCAGGCTGCTCATCACCGACACGGCAACGCGGGTCAGGAAGGCAAAGACCGGATCGATATAGAGCGTCATCAGGCCGATGGCGACCACGCAGGCGGCCAGCCAGCCGAGGGCTTTCGGCAACGGCAGCCAGCGAATTTGCAGCTCCGCCTGCTGGCCGTTTTGCCGCGACCAGGCGTACCAGCCGTAGATATTGGCCACGAAGAAAAAGAGCTGCAGCAGCAGGCTGGCGTACAGCTGGATCTGGAAGAAGATAATGGCGAACAGCGTGACGTTGACCAGGCCAAACGCATAGTTGACGATCTTCTCCAGGCTGGCGAGCCAGATGCAGAGCAGGCCTGCAATGGTCCCTACCGCCTCAATCCATGACAAATCATAGCCGCCTGCGCCAATCGGTATATGAACCAGAATGTTTTGCGTGCTAAAAAAATCCATCTTTTCCCCTGAGCATAGCGTTATTTGTTAAAGGCTTAAGGACGAAGTGTAGCCGCAAAATCCAGCATGCGATTAAGCGGCTTTAACGCCCCCTCACGCAGCGCGGCGTCAACATGAATCTCATGTGCCGCCCCGCCCGACTCCAGCCCCTCTGCGATGGCTTTAAGGCCGTTCATCGCCATCCACGGACAGTGCGCGCAGCTGCGACAGGTCGCCCCTTCTCCGGCGGTTGGTGCTTCAAACAGCTCTTTTTCCGGCACCGCCTGCTGCATTTTATAAAAGATCCCGCGATCGGTTGCCACAATAAGTTGCTGATTCGGCAAGCACTTTGCGGCGGCGATCAGCTGGCTGGTTGAGCCCACCGCATCGGCCATATCGACAATCGCCTGAGGCGACTCCGGATGCACCAGAATTGCCGCCTGCGGATAGAGCGCCTTCATGCGCGCCAGCGACTGGGTTTTGAACTCATCGTGGACAATACAGGCACCCTGCCAGCAGAGCACGTCGGCCCCGGTCTGTTTCTGGACGTAGTTGCCCAGGTGTCTGTCCGGCGCCCAGATGATTTTTTCTCCGAGGCTATCCAGATGTTCAATCAGCTCGACGGCGATGCTGGAGGTTACCACCCAGTCGGCCCGCGCTTTGACCGCCGCCGAGGTATTTGCGTAAACCACAACCGTTCTGTCCGGATGGGCATCGCAGAAGGCGCTGAACTCATCGATTGGGCAGCCCAGATCGAGAGAGCACTCCGCCTGCAGCGTCGGCATCAGGATCGTTTTTTCCGGGCTTAAAATTTTTGCCGTCTCGCCCATAAAGCGCACGCCGGCAACCAGCAGCGCGACCAGGGCCAGGCGCCAGTCGACGCCCAGCATCATGATCCCCAGCACCATCACCAGGGTCAGCGTGCCGTCGAAGGCGGCCAGCAAGGCTTCGCCGGCCGCCATCTCGATGGCGTCGATGTCGTTGGTGGCCAGCGCCATCAGGTCGCCGGTGCGCTGGCGCTGGTAGAAGGCCGGGCCCTGCGCCGCCAGGCGCGCGTACAGGCGGGTGCGCAGCTCGACGCCCAGGTTGTAGGCGGCCGAGTACAGCCGGATGCGCCAGCAGACGCGCAGCACGTAGATCGCCACGCCCAGCGCGACCAGTTCGGCGATCCCGAGCAGCAGGTCGTGCTGGCCGAGGCGGTTGGCGGCGAGGGCGTCGACCATGGCGCCGACCTTGCGCGGGATGAGGACGGTGCAGATCGCGACGCCGACCAGCATGACGGCCGACGAGGCATAGGATTGCCAATGCCGGCGTACGAAGCCGCCGATCAGCCTGGACAAACTCATTCGAAATCCTTGGAAATGCGCCCGAAAAAAAAAGCGGGCCAGAGCCCGCTAGTGTAGTCGTTTTGCCTATCCGGCGCATTTCGCGACGCATTTCGCCGCCTTATTCGCGCATCCTGTCGCGCATCCTATTTGCGGCGCTTCGACGACGTGCCGATGCGGGTGACTGTGGTCGAATCCTTGTCCTCGACCGGAGCCGCGAGCGGTTGCGGCGCCGCTGCCGCCTTCGGCGCGCCCTTGCCGACGGCCTTGGCGATCGGCTTCTGCTCGGACACCGGAACGGGCTCGTCGAGGACGGTCGCCTGCACCTCTGCCGCGCTCGCGATCGGCTCGGGCTGCTCGACCACGAAGGGCTGCGGCGCGGCTGCCGCTTCGGGTAGTTGCTCGACAGCCCCCTCGATTTGCTCCGCGGCCTCCTCGGCAGCCTTGGCGGCGACGTTCGGGGCTTCCTGCACGACCTCGGCGATCGGCGCTTCGCGCACGACCGATGCGAGCACGGCCGGCGGCGCGGCTGACGACGCGGCCTCGGCCGCGATCGTGCGCAAACCGTATGGCTGGGCGTTGGCGGTGATGTTGGCCAGTTCGCGGCCATAGTTGAACAGGCTGCGCACCTGTTCCTCGGCGTGGGTGCGCAGCACCAGCAGATCGCGCGGCTGGGTCGCTTCGATCAGCTGGCGCAGGGTGTGCGAGGAGCGCTCGACCGAATCGCGCGAGGCCGACAGGTTGAGCGACATGAGGCGGCTGGCGTTGTCCAGCGCCTGTGTGGCGAAGGTATTGAAGAAGCGAAACTGCGCATCCAGCTGGGCGCTCAGTTGCCTGGTAGATGCTGCGGACAATTGCTCGGGAAGTGAAGTCATTGGATTTCCTATCGGTCAGTATGGCGCGCTGCAATATCGACCAGTGTACCCACGATTTGCTGGGGTTGCAAAGCACAAAGATGGCTTATTTACCAAGGGTAATATTGCATCGCAGCATTGTTTGATTTTTCTCAAGGACCATGTGCCCGAATTGCTACAATTTACCGATCAATAAGGGAGTTGATATGGATCTCGTGATTCGCAACGCGACCTTGTCCGACGGCCGGCAAGACATCGATATCGGCATCGCCGACGGCCGCATCGCCGTCCTCGCGCCACGCCTCGCTGCCCGGGGCGCGCGCGAAATCGATGCCGCCGGCGACCTGGTCAGTCCACCCTTCATCGACGCCCATTTCCTCATGGATGCCGTGCTGAGCTA
>DKMV01000134.1:4144-8795 GCA_002469605.1 Leclercia sp. UBA7405 | reverse complement strand
CGGCGGCGGTCGCGGCCAGTTTGCCGGCATTCCGCTGAACTTGCTGGGCGAGAAAACCACAGCCGACTACGTTGACGCCGGTTACTGGGCAGCCAGCGCGGTAAAAGAGGCGCATAAATACTGCACGCCGAACGTGATTGACGCCAAAGTGACGATTGACGGCCTGCGCGCCGTTAAGCCGATGAGCGAATGGCAGCTTTCCGCCGACGCGGCCTATCTCCACTACTGTCCGAACGAAACCATCGACGGTATCGCCATTCATGAAGAGCCGAACTTTGGCGACGACGTCGTCGTTACCGCGGATTTCTCTTCCACCATTCTTTCTAACCCGCTTGATGTCAGCCGCTACGGCGTTATTTACGCCGGTGCGCAGAAAAACATCGGCCCGGCGGGACTGACGCTGGTGATCGTGCGTGAAGACCTGCTGGGTAAAGCCCATAAATCCTGCCCGTCAATTCTGGATTACACCGTCCTGAACGACAACGACTCCATGTTCAATACGCCGCCCACCTTCGCCTGGTATCTCTCCGGCCTGGTCTTCAAATGGCTGAAGCAAAATGGCGGCGTGGCGCAAATGAACAAGATTAATCAGCAGAAAGCGGAACTGCTTTACGGGACCATCGATAAGAGCGATTTCTACCGTAACGACGTCGCTAAGGCTAACCGTTCCCGTATGAACGTGCCGTTCCAGCTGGCGGACAGCAGCCTGGATAAACTCTTCCTTGAGGAGTCCTTCGCCGCCGGCCTGCACGCCCTGAAAGGCCACCGCGTCGTGGGCGGTATGCGCGCCTCTATCTATAACGCCATGCCGCTGGAAGGCGTTAAAGCGCTGACCGATTTCATGGTCGATTTCGAACGCCGCCACGGTTAATCAGATCGTTTTTTCTTCCCCCGCGGCACCGCTGCGGGGTTTTTATTATGTTGAGTTGAGAGTTAAGTTTCATGGAATCCCTGACGTTACAACCTATTGCGCGGGTAGACGGCACCATCAATCTGCCGGGTTCAAAAAGTGTTTCGAACCGCGCCCTGCTGCTGGCAGCGCTGGCAGAGGGCACCACGGTCCTCACTAACCTTCTGGACAGCGATGACGTGCGCCATATGCTCACTGCGCTAAAAGCGTTAGGCGTTCACTATACCCTGTCTACCGACCGCACCCGCTGCGAAGTGACCGGCAACGGCGGCCCGCTGCAGGCTGACAGCGCGCTGGAGCTGTTCCTGGGTAATGCCGGCACCGCCATGCGGCCTTTGGCGGCGGCGCTGTGTCTTGGGAGCAATGACATCGTGCTGACCGGTGAGCCGCGGATGAAAGAGCGTCCGATTGGCCACCTGGTGGATGCCCTGCGTCAGGGCGGCGCGCAGATCGACTATCTGGAGCAGGAGAATTATCCGCCGCTGCGCCTGCGCGGTGGCTTTACCGGCGGTAACGTTGAGGTAGACGGCAGCGTCTCCAGCCAGTTCTTAACTGCACTGCTGATGGCCGCGCCGCTGGCGCCGCAGGATACGGTCATCACCATCAAGGGCGATCTGGTTTCTAAACCTTATATCGATATTACCCTGCACCTGATGAAAACCTTCGGCGTGGAGGTTGAAAACCAGGCGTACCAGCGTTTCGTGATCCGCGGCGCGCAGCGTTACCGCGCAGTGGGCCACTATCTGGTGGAAGGGGATGCCTCTTCGGCCTCCTATTTCCTCGCCGCCGGGGCGATTAAAGGCGGTACGGTAAAAGTTACCGGTATCGGGCGTAACAGCGTGCAGGGCGATATTCGTTTTGCCGACGTGCTGGAAAAAATGGGCGCGGTGGTCACCTGGGGCGATGATTTCATCTCCTGCACCCGGGGCGAGCTGAACGCCATTGATATGGACATGAACCATATTCCGGATGCGGCCATGACCATCGCCACCGCGGCGCTGTTTGCCAAAGGCACCACCACGCTTCGCAACATCTATAACTGGCGCGTAAAAGAGACCGACCGCCTCTTCGCCATGGCGACCGAACTGCGTAAAGTCGGCGCCGAGGTGGAAGAGGGCGAAGACTACATTCGCGTCACGCCGCCTGCGACGCTGCAGGCAGCGGAGATCGGCACCTATAACGATCACCGCATGGCAATGTGCTTCTCGCTGGTGGCGCTGTCCGATACGCCGGTCACCATTCTCGATCCGAAATGTACGGCTAAAACTTTCCCGGACTATTTTGAACAGCTCGCGCGCATCAGCACGGCTGCCTGATAAACAATGCCGCATCTATTGATGCGGCATTTGCTTACCCTTTCTGACAACGTCATCGCCCATTTCTTCTACACTCTGCTTCAATCATTCTGCAATTTGCATGCAAAGGTAACAGTCACGCAAATTGCTGCGTATAATGCGCGGCGTTCACGTAAACGCTATGCCTGATTAAGGAGAAAAAGATGACGGCAATTGCCCCGGTAATCACCATTGATGGGCCAAGTGGTGCAGGGAAAGGTACGCTGTGTAAAGCGATGGCGGAATCTCTGCAATGGCATCTTTTAGATTCGGGCGCAATCTATCGCGTACTGGCGCTGGCTGCGCTGCACCATCATGTTGATGTGGCGTCGGAAGAGGCCCTGGTGCCGCTGGCGGCGCATCTGGATGTCCGTTTTGTCTCGACCGACGGCAACCTTGAAGTGATTCTGGAAGGAGAAGACGTGAGCGGTGAAATCCGCACCCAGGAGGTAGCGAATGCGGCCTCCCAGGTTGCCGCGTTCCCACGCGTGCGCGAGGCCTTGCTGCGTCGTCAACGCGCGTTCCGTGATGCGCCGGGTTTAATCGCCGACGGCCGCGACATGGGCACGGTCGTTTTCCCTGATGCACCGGTAAAAATATTCCTTGACGCCTCATCGGAAGAACGTGCGCACCGCCGTATGCTTCAGTTGCAGGAAAAGGGGTTTAGTGTTAACTTTGATCGCCTTTTATCCGAGATAAAAGAACGCGATGACCGCGATCGTAACCGCGCCGTCGCCCCACTTGTTCCCGCAGAAGATGCGTTAGTACTGGATTCGACCAGTTTATCTATTGAGCAAGTGATTGAAAAAGCGCTACAATATGCGCGCCAGAAATTGGCTCTCGCGTAATCGCGACCGATTTAGCAGTACCCCCGCTGCAATGGATTGACGGCGGGTATGTGAAACAACCCCATCCGGCATGGAGCTCGGTGGACGTTATATTAACCTGAAGATTAAACATGACTGAATCTTTTGCTCAACTGTTTGAAGAATCCTTAAAAGAAATCGAAACCCGTCCGGGTTCCATCGTTCGTGGTGTTGTTGTTGCTATCGACAAAGACGTAGTACTGGTTGACGCCGGTCTGAAATCTGAGTCCGCCATTCCGGCAGAGCAGTTCAAAAACGCCCAGGGCGAGCTGGAAATCCAGGTTGGTGACGAAGTTGACGTTGCACTGGATGCAGTGGAAGACGGCTTCGGCGAAACCCTGCTTTCTCGTGAAAAAGCTAAACGTCACGAAGCATGGATCACGCTGGAAAAAGCTTACGAAGAAGCTGAAACTGTGGTCGGTGTTATCAACGGCAAAGTTAAAGGCGGCTTCACTGTTGAGCTGAATGGTATTCGTGCGTTCCTGCCGGGCTCCCTGGTAGACGTTCGTCCAGTCCGTGACACCCTGCACCTGGAAGGCAAAGAGCTTGAGTTCAAAGTAATCAAGCTGGACCAGAAGCGTAACAACGTTGTTGTTTCCCGTCGTGCCGTTATCGAATCCGAAAACAGCGCAGAACGCGATCAGCTGCTGGAAAACCTGCAGGAAGGCATGGAAGTCAAAGGTATCGTTAAGAACCTCACTGACTACGGCGCATTCGTTGACCTGGGCGGCGTTGATGGCCTGCTGCACATCACCGACATGGCGTGGAAACGCGTTAAGCACCCGAGCGAAATCGTAAACGTTGGCGACGAAATCACTGTTAAAGTGCTGAAGTTCGACCGCGAGCGTACCCGTGTCTCCCTCGGCCTGAAACAGCTGGGCGAAGATCCGTGGGTAGCTATCGCTAAACGTTATCCGGAAGGTACCAAACTGACCGGTCGCGTTACCAACCTGACTGACTACGGCTGCTTCGTTGAAATCGAAGAAGGCGTTGAAGGCCTGGTTCACGTTTCCGAAATGGACTGGACCAACAAAAACATCCACCCGTCCAAAGTTGTTAACGTTGGCGACGTAGTGGAAGTTATGGTTCTGGATATCGACGAAGAACGTCGTCGTATCTCCCTGGGCCTGAAGCAGTGCAAAAACAACCCATGGCAGCAGTTCGCGGAAACCCACAACAAGGGCGACCGTGTTGAAGGTAAAATCAAGTCTATCACTGACTTCGGTATCTTCATCGGCCTGGACGGCGGCATCGACGGCCTGGTTCACCTGTCTGACATCTCCTGGAACGTTGCAGGCGAAGAAGCAGTTCGTGAATACAAAAAAGGCGACGAAATCGCAGCAGTTGTTCTGCAGGTTGACGCAGAGCGTGAGCGTATCTCCCTGGGCGTTAAGCAGCTGGCAGAAGATCCGTTCAACAACTGGGTTGCACTGAACAAGAAAGGCGCAATCGTAAACGGTAAAGTAACTGCAGTTGACGCTAAAGGCGCAACCGTAGAACTGGCTGACGGCGTTGAAGGTTACCTGCGCGCTTCTGAAGCT
>DKMV01000134.1:0-4018 GCA_002469605.1 Leclercia sp. UBA7405 | reverse complement strand
TACCTGCGCGCTTCTGAAGCTTCCCGTGACCGCGTTGAAGATGCAACTCTGGTTCTGAGCGTTGGCGACGACGTTGAAGCTAAGTTCACCGGTGTTGACCGTAAGAACCGCGCTATCAGCCTGTCCGTTCGTGCTAAAGACGAAGCTGATGAGAAAGATGCAATCGCAACTGTTAACAAACAGGAAGATGCAAACTTCTCTAACAACGCCATGGCTGAAGCTTTCAAAGCTGCTAAAGGCGAGTAATTCAGGTTGTCTGAATCCTTTGCGCTAACGCCTGAAGGATGACGAGTAAACTTGACAGATTGCAGGATTCGTCCTGTAATCAATAACAAAGGGCGGCTACGGCCGCCCTTGTTTAATAAGCTGTTCAGCGAACAGGTTTGAAGAAACCGGAGGAATCATGACCAAGTCAGAATTGATTGAAAGACTTGCCAGCCAGCAATCACATATCCCTGCAAAAGCGGTTGAAGATGCAGTGAAAGAGATGCTTGAGCATATGGCCACGACTCTGGCACAGGGCGAGCGCATTGAAATCCGCGGTTTCGGTAGTTTTTCTCTGCATTACCGGGCACCACGCACTGGGCGTAACCCGAAGACTGGCGATAAAGTTGAGCTGGAAGGTAAATACGTTCCGCACTTTAAACCTGGTAAAGAGTTGCGCGATCGCGCCAATATTTATGGCAACTAAGTTCGGCCTGCGGGCTTAACTTGATTGTTGAAGAAAAGCACCTGCGGGTGCTTTTTTTTCGCCTTTCGCTCTCTTTCTGAAGAGAGGCTGCATTCTTTTGTGCAACATTGCAACGCCGTTCGATTCCCCTGAAGCCCGGCTCCATAACCTCTCTCTTTGGGATGACCGCATCACTATGACGCAGCACACTGACTGGCAACAGGGAGGTGTGAATGAGTCTGACCGCGTTATCGGCATCTATTATTCTGGCAATCGCGCCGTTGCTTTGGCTGCCCGTCCTGCCTGGCTTAGCGCAGATCCAGGCGATGGCGGCAGCGGGGGCGCTCCTCGCCTTTTTTCGCTATAAACCGCTGCGCTATAGCGGCTTCTGGCTGCTCTTCTTCGCCTGGGGGGCGCTGGCCGGGTTAGGGGCCGTCTGGCCGATGTCCCATCTGACGCAGGGGCAGCAGAATGCGGAGGTAGTGATAACCGCCAGCGATGGCGCATCCCTGCACCGGGCCAAAATAGTGCGCGTTAACGGGCGGGCACTGTGGCCCGCGCCCGGGGTAAACCTCCACGGTAATTATCTTCCGCAGCCGGGCTGTGCAGGGCAGCGCTGGCGTATGCGGTTAACGCTGCGTCCCGTGCATGGTCAGCTCAACGAGGGGGGCTTCGACACCCAGCGATATGCCCTGGCGCAGCATACGCCGCTCACGGGCCGCTTCAGCCATGCTGAAGTGCTCGATGCACGCTGTAGCCCGCGCGCCCGCTATCTTTCCTCCCTGACGTCAGCCCTGGCCAGTTACCCGTCAGGCCCCGTCATTCTGGGGTTAGGGATGGGCGAGCGGCTGGCGGTGTCGGCTGAGATAAAAGATCTGATGCGCGAAACCGGCACATCGCATCTGATGGCGATCTCCGGATTACACATTGCCCTTGCCGCCTCTGCCGTCTGGCTGCTGGTTCGCGGCGGGCAGTTCTTTCTCTCCCCCCATCGGGTGGGCTGGCGAGGCCCGCTGGTGGCCGGTTTTTGCTTTGCCGGATTTTATGCCTGGCTTACGGGCATGCAGCCCCCCGCGTTACGCACGGTGGTGTCGCTGGCGGTATGCCTGGCGCTACAGCTTACGGGGCGGCGCTGGTCGCCCTGGCAGGTCCTGCTGGTCTGCGTGGCGGCGATCCTATTTGTCGATCCGCTCGCGGTCTTATCCCACAGTTTGCTGCTATCGGCCTTTGCCGTTGCGGCCCTTATCTTCTGGTATCAGTGGGTGCCAGCCCCCTGGCCGGGCTTACCCAAAGCGTGTCGGGCGGTGGTGAACCTGCTGCATATACAGCTGGGAATGCTGGTATTGCTTCTGCCGCTGCAGGTGATGCTGTTTCACGGTTTTAGCGGTTCGTCGCTGGTGGCGAATCTGGTGGCCGTGCCGCTGGTGACCTTTGTCGCCGTGCCGCTGATCCTGCTGGGGATGTTGCTACATCTGGTGATGTTCAACGCCGGGGAGACGGTTATCTGGATGGCGACAGAGCAGGTGCTAAGCCTGCTGTTCCGGTTTTTACAATGGCTGCCGGAAGGGTGGGTTTCAGTGGACAGGCGCTGGAGCTGGCTGACCCTGCTCCCCTGGCTTGTCATTGTTGGCTGGCGGCTGCGCGCCTTTGGCGCCTACCCGGCGCTCGGTCTCGCCGTTGTCGCTTTATTTACCTTTCCCTTATGGCGAGAGCAGAAAAACGATCGCTGGTCGCTGCATATGCTGGATGTGGGGCATGGGCTGGCGATGGTGATTGAGCGGAAGGGCAGGGCGATACTCTATGACACCGGTCCGGCCTGGCCGGGTGGCAACAGCGCCCGGCAGCTCATTATTCCCTGGTTACGCTGGCATCATCTCCAGCCGGACGGGGTGATCCTTAGCCATGAACATCTGGATCATGCGGGCGGGCTGGAGACACTGCATCAAGCCTGGCCGCAGATGTGGATCCGCAGCCCCCTGCGCTGGGCCGGGCATCAGCCCTGTTTTCGCGGACAGCGCTGGCAATGGCAGGGGCTAACCTTTACCGTCCACTGGCCCACCGAAGATTCCCGCTGGCGCGGAAACAACGGTTCCTGCGTGGTAAAAGTCGATGATGGTGTACATAGCCTGTTGTTAACGGGCGATATTGAGGCGCAGGGTGAAAAGGCGATGCTGAGCCGTCACTGGCAATATCTTGCGTCTACACTTATCCAGGTGCCGCACCACGGGAGCAATACCTCATCATCGCCTCCTCTGGTGCAGCGGATAAATGGGCCGCTCGCCCTTGTCTCCGCCTCGCGCTACAACGCCTGGCGATTACCCTCAGTAAAGGTGGCCCGCCGCTATCGTCAGGCGGGTTATGAGTGGCTAACAACCGCCAGAAACGGGCAGATTACGGTGACGTTTTCATCCGAGGGCTGGCAAATCCAACGTTTACGATATCAATATTTCCCCCGTTGGTATCATCAGTGGTTTGGCGTGCCCGGCGATAACGGGTAGAATATGCGGCTATTTCAACAAATGCTGGTTTTATGAATGCATAACGATAAAGATCTCTCCACGTGGCAGACCTTCCGCCGACTCTGGCCGATGATTGCACCTTTCAAACCTGGTCTGATCGTGGCGGGCGTCGCGTTAATCCTCAACGCTGCCAGCGATACCTTCATGCTATCGCTTCTCAAACCATTACTGGATGACGGTTTCGGTAAAACGGATCGCTCGGTACTGCTCTGGATGCCGCTGGTGGTTATCGGCCTGATGATACTTCGTGGCATCACCAGCTATATCTCCAGCTACTGCATCTCCTGGGTATCGGGGAAGGTGGTTATGACCATGCGTCGGCGCCTGTTTGGCCACATGATGGGCATGCCAGTCTCCTTCTTTGACAAGCAGTCTACCGGTACCCTGTTATCGCGCATTACCTATGACTCCGAACAGGTTGCCTCCTCTTCTTCTGGCGCCCTGATCACCGTTGTGCGTGAAGGGGCCTCGATTATCGGCCTGTTTGCCATGATGTTCTATTACAGCTGGCAGCTGTCGATCATCCTTATCGTGCTGGCACCGATCGTCTCTATCGCCATTCGCGTTGTCTCCAAACGTTTCCGCAATATCAGTAAAAACATGCAGAATACGATGGGTCAGGTCACCACCAGCGCGGAGCAGATGCTGAAAGGGCACAAAGAGGTGCTGATCTTTGGCGGCCAGGATGTCGAAACGTCACGCTTCGACAAAGTCAGCAATAAAATGCGCCTGCAGGGGATGAAAATGGTTTCGGCCTCCTCCATCTCCGACCCGATTATTCAGCTGATCGCCTCCCTGGCGCTGGCTTTCGTGCTGTATGCCGCGAGCT
>DKMV01000367.1 GCA_002469605.1 Leclercia sp. UBA7405 | reverse complement strand
ACATGTACATCAGGTTATCGATACCGTTCATGTTCTGTTCGATAACCTGCGTAACGGTGTCCTGCACCGTTTTCGCATCAGCCCCAGGGTAGGTTGCGGAGATCGTCACCGCCGGTGGCGCAATCGTTGGATATTGCGCGACAGGCAGCTTCAGGATCGCAAGTCCCCCGGCTAGCATGATAATTATGGCGATCACCCATGCGAATATGGGGCGATCGATAAAGAAATTAGGCATGTCTTAACGGCTCCTGTTTAAGTTAAGACTTGGGTTGTTCTGACTGGCCACCCGCAGCGGCTTGTTGTTGCTCATCAGATTTCACTTCCTGCACTTTCACCTGGGCACCTGGACGCACTTTCTGCAGGCCGGTAACGATCACGCGATCCCCGTCTTTCAGACCTTCCGTCACCAGCCATTTGTCGCCAATCGCCTGAGCTGCAGTAATGTTGCGGGTTTCGACTTTATCGTCAGCACCCACTACCAGCACGCTGGCATCACCGCGTGGCGTACGGGTTACGCCCTGTTGCGGCACCAGCAGCGCGTTCGGGTTAGTCCCTTCTTCCAGGCTTGCACGGACAAACATACCCGGCAGCAGCGTATGGTTCGGGTTCGGGAAGATGGCGCGCAGGGTAATAGAGCCGGTGGTTTGATCAACGGTCACATCAGAAAACTCAAGGGTGCCGGTCTGCGGGAATTTATTACCGTCGTTGGTAACCAGCTCAACTTTCGCTTTGCCGTTTTCCTGCTTCAGGGTGCCGTTTTCCAGCTCCTGCTTCAGACGCAGGAAATCATTGCTGGACTGGGTCACGTCCACATAGATCGGGTCGAGCTGCTGAACGGTAGCCAGCGCGGTGGTCTGGCCGTTCTGCACCAGTGCCCCTTCGGTCACGGCAGATTTACCAATACGACCGCTGATTGGCGAGGTCACTTTGGTATACGCGAGGTTAATACGCGCCGTTTCAACGGCTGCTTTTGCCGCCGTTACCGCAGCGTTTGCCTGCTGGGCATCCGCCTGGGCACTATCATATTCCTGCTGGCTGATGTACTGGGTACCCAGCAGTTTCTGATAACGATTTACCGTCACCTGTGCAATTTTTGCGGCCGCCTGGGCTTTCGCCAGATCGCCTTTCGCGCTTTCGTAAGAAGCCTGATAGGTTGCTGGATCAATCTGATACAGAGAGTCACCCGCTTTTACATCAGCCCCTTCGGTAAAGTTACGCTTAAGAATAATGCCATTTACCTGTGGACGTACTTCCGCAATGCGGTAAGCGCTGGTGCGGCCGGGTAATTCTGTAGTTATCTGGAGAGGTTCGGTTTTGAGCGTCACAATACCAACTTCTGGCACCTGTTGCGCTCCTTGTTGAGCCTGTTTGTCGTCACATCCTGTAAGCGCTAAGCTGCCTGAAAGCATCAGAACGACCGCCAGAGGCGTTAACCCTCTGTTTTTGTTCATATGTAAACCTCGAGTGTCCGATTTCAAATTGATCAATGGATCAAGCGTCCACAAACCCATTGCTGCGTTTATATTATCGTCATGCTATGGTACATACATTCATAAATGTATGTAAATCTGGCTCCTTAAATTTCACCCGGGTATGGCACGAAAAACCAAACAACAAGCACTTGAGACACGGCAACACATCCTTGATGTGGCGATGCGCTTGTTTTCGCAACAGGGTGTCTCCTCCACCTCGCTGGCGCAGATTGCGCAGGCGGCCGGGGTCACCCGTGGCGCTATTTATTGGCATTTCAAAAATAAGTCAGATTTATTTGGTGAAATTTGGGTGCTTTCAGAATCCAATATTACCGATCTTGAGACTGAGTATCAGGCAAAATTCCCTGACGATCCACTCTCAGTTCTGAGAGAAATTCTGGTCTATATCCTCGAAGCGACGGTTATCGAAGAACGCCGCCGTTTAATGATGGAAATCATCTATCATAAATGTGAGTTTGTCGGCGAAATGGCCGTGGTGCAACAGGCGCAGCGGAGCCTCTGTCTGGAGAGCTACGACCGCATCGAGCAAACCCTCACGCACTGTATCCAGGCCAGAATGCTGCCTGCCGATTTAATCACTCGCCGTGCCGCCATTCTGATGCGCAGCTATATCTCCGGCCTGATGGAAAACTGGCTCTTTGCCCCTGAATCTTTCGATTTAAAACGCGAAGCCCGGGAGTACGTGGCGATTTTACTGGAGATGTACCAGTTCTGTCCCACGCTGCGCGCCGCGCCTGACGGCCAGCCCGCGTAACGAGCCAGGAATTCTCCTGGAGCCGGACGTGCCGCTATTCCACTTGTGGTTAGCGTGATATTCTTCACGCCGATTATTTTTGGTCACTCACCGCACAGCACACGTAAACCTATGTCGCACTTCATTCGCAGGCAACACCCTTTTTGCGCCTTTGTTCTGTTTATTCTGGTTCTTTTTACGCTTCCTCAGGCTGCCGTTGCCCGCGCCGCCGCAAATGGTAGCGATACGCCAACCCGCGCCGATCTGCAAAGCCAGCTGGATGCCCTGAGCAAACAGAAAGCGCTTTCGCCTCAGGATAAGCTGGTTCAGCAGGATCTGACGGAAACCATAGAGACGCTCGATAAAATTGAGCGGATCAAGGCCGAAACCACACAATTACGCCAGAAGGTGCAGCAGGCGCCGGAAGAGATGCGCAAGGCAACCGAAGGGCTGAGTGCGCTTGGGGATGTGGACAGCGATGCCGAGACCCGTAAAACGCTGGCGACCCTCTCCCTGCGCCAGCTTGAATCCCGGGTGGCGCAGCTGCTGGACGATCTGCAAACCGCCCAGAGCGACCTCTCGACCTACAACAGCCAGCTGGTGTCGCTGCAAACCCAGCCGGAGCGGGTGCAGAACGCCATGTATGCGGCTTCCCAGCAGCTTCAGGAGATCCGCAACCGCCTGAACGGCACCGCGGTTGGCGAGACCGCGCTGCGGCCCACTCAACAAACTCTGCTGATGGCGCAGCAAACGCTATTGAACGCGCAGATCGAGCAGCAGCGTAAAAGCCTGGAAGGCAACACCGTGCTGCAGGACACCCTGCAAAAGCAGCGCGATTACGTCACCGCCAATATTAACCGTCTTGAGCATCAGCTCCAGCTTCTGCAGGAGGCGGTGAACAGCAAACGCCTCACCCTGACGGAGAAGACCGCCCAGGAAGCTATCACCCCTGACGAGACGGCCCGTATCCAGGAGAACCCGCTGGTCAAACAGGAGCTGGACGTTAACCACCAGCTCAGCCAGCGGCTGATTGGCGCCACCGAAAACGGCAACGCGCTGGTGCAGCAGAATATTAAAGTTAAAAACTGGCTGGATCGTGCCCTGCAGTCAGAGCGCAACATCAAAGAGCAGATTGCGGTGCTGAAGGGCAGCCTGCTGCTGTCGCGTATCCTCTATCAGCAGCAGCAGACCCTGCCGTCCGCCGACGAGCTGGAGGATATGACCAACCGTATCGCCGACCTGCGTCTCGAACAGTTTGAAGTTAATCAGCAGCGCGATGCCCTGTTCCAGAGCGACAGCTTTGTCGCCAAACTGGAGGAGGGGCACCGCAGCGAGGTGAACGATGAGGTGCACGACGCGCTGCTGCAGGTGGTGGATATGCGCCGCGAGCTGCTCGACCAGCTGAACAAACAGCTCGGCAATCAGCTGATGATGGCGATTAACCTGCAAATTAACCAGCAGCAGCTGGTAAGCGTATCCAAAAGCCTGCAGGAGATCCTCACCCAGCAAATCTTCTGGGTAAACAGCAACAAACCGATGGACTGGGACTGGATCAAATCCTTCCCCGGCACCCTGAAAGACCAGGTTAAGGCGATGAAGATCACCGTCAACTGGGAAAAGGCCTGGCCCGCGGTGGCGATCGCTTTCCTCGCCGGGCTGCCTCTGCTGCTGATTGCCGGCCTTATCCGCTGGCGTCTGAACTGGCTGAAAGCGTACCAGGCGAAGCTGGCCAACGAGGTGGGGCAGTTACGTAACGACAGCCAGCTGCACACCCCGAAAGCGATCCTCATCGATCTGATCCGCGCTCTGCCGGTCTGCCTGCTGATCCTGGCGGTGGGGCTGATCCTGCTGAAAATGCAGCTCAATATCAGCGATCTGCTGTGGGCCTTCAGTAAAAAACTGGCGCTCTTCTGGCTGGTGTTTGGCCTTTGCTGGAAGGTGCTGGAAAAAGAGGGCGTGGCGGTGCGCCACTTCAACATGCCGGAGAACCTTACCAGCCACTGGCGCCGTCAGATTGTCCGTATCAGCCTGGCGCTGCTGCCGCTGCACTTCTGGTCGGTGCTTGCCGAGCTTTCGCCGCTGCATCTGATGGACGACGTGCTGGGGCAGTTTGTTATCCTGCTCAACCTGCTGCTGATCGCCGTGCTGATGTGGCCGATGTGCCGCGACAGCTGGCGTGATAAAGAGTCCCATACCATTCGTCTGGCGACGGTAACCGTCCTCTCTATCGTGCCCGTGGCGCTGATGGTGCTGACGGCGACCGGCTATTTCTATACCACGCTGCGCCTGTCGGGCCGCTGGATTGAGACCGTCTATCTGGTCATCATCTGGAACCTGCTTTATCAGACCGTGCTGCGCGGCCTGAGCGTTGCGGCCCGCCGCATTGCCTATCGCCGCGCGCTGGCGCGCCGGCAGAATATGGTGAAAGAGGGGGCCGAAGGGGCCGAGCCGCAGGAGGAGCCGACCATCGCCCTCGAGCAGGTTAACCAGCAGACGCTGCGTATTACCATGCTGGTGATGATCGCCCTGTTTGCCGTGCTGTTCTGGGCCATCTGGTCAGACTTAATCACCGTGTTTGCCTATCTCGACAGCATCACCCTGTGGCACTACAACGGCACCGAAGCGGGGGCGGCGGTGGTGAAAAACGTCACCATGGGTAGCTTGCTGTTTGCCCTGGTCTCGTCGGTGGTGGCCTGGGCCTTGATCCGCAACCTGCCGGGTCTGCTGGAAGTGCTGGTGCTCTCGCGCCTGAACATGCGCCAGGGGGCCTCCTACGCCATCACCACCATTCTGAACTACGTGATTCTGGTGGCGGGGGCGATGACCGTCTTCGGCTCGCTGGGGGTCTCGTGGGATAAACTGCAGTGGCTGGCGGCGGCCCTGTCGGTGGGCCTTGGTTTCGGCTTACAGGAGATCTTCGGTAACTTCGTCTCCGGCCTGATCATCCTGTTCGAGCGCCCGGTGCGTATTGGCGACACCGTCACCATCGGCACCTTCTCGGGCACCGTCAGTAAAATCCGTATTCGCGCCACTACCATCACCGATTTCGATCGCAAAGAGGTGATCATCCCGAACAAGGCCTTTGTGACCGAGCGTCTGATCAACTGGTCGCTGTCGGATACCATCACCCGCGTGGTGATCCGCCTTGGGGTGGCTTACGGTTCCGATCTGGACAAGGTGAAAAAAGTGCTGCTGAAAGCGGCAATGGATCACCCGAAAGTAATGCACGATCCCGAGCCGTCGGTCTTCTTTACCACCTTCGGGGCGAGCACCCTCGATCACGAGCTGCGTTTGTATGTGCGGGAACTGCGCGATCGCAGCTACACGGTGGATGAACTAAACCGCACCATCGATCGCCTGTGCCGTGAAAACGGGATCAACATAGCCTTTAATCAGCTGGAAGTGCATCTGCGTAACGAGAAGGGCGATGAGCATACGGAAGTGAAGCGCGAAATGAAGGGCGATGACCCTCAACCTAAGCCTCTCGCTTAAAGGGAGAGGGGAGGCAGCAGGCCAGAGCAATCGGCACCGGCCTGCTTTTCCTCTCACCCTGACCCTCTCCCCTAAGGGGAGAGGGAAAAGTGACTGCCGCTTTTAGCGCAGAGCCGCACCGGCCCCGCTTTTCCCCCTCTCCCTTTTAGGGAGAGGGCAGGGGTGAGGGTAGTTTCCCCTCAAAATCCCGTTTCACAATCTCCAGCGCCTTCAGCACCGTCTGCGCCGGAATTTCATTATTTTCCAGCAGCATAATCAGATCCACGGCCAGCTTGACCTCTTCCGGGGCGTTTTCCAGCGACATCGGTTTCTCCAGTTAGCGGGTTATTTGGGCAAGCACGCGTTCAATCTCATCCAGCGCCTGGCGGCAGCGCACAATCCTGCCCTCCAGCGCCATTAATTCGCGCATCAATAGCTGCTGCTCTTCCAGGGTTTCGGCGGCGTTCAGACGGGCCTGGCGATCGCGTTTCATCTCATATAACCGACGCTCAAACTCCTGGTGCTCCAGCCGCTTGCGCTGCCATTTCATGGCACCGGGCGAGGCGCTATCCCATGCCCGAAGGGGCCAGGCGGCGATCTCCCGATGCAGGGCGGCGATCTGCTGGGCAAGGTGTTCAGCCAGCCAGACAACCTGCTCTTTGCGGCCTTTTTCAACCGCCTGCTGTAGCTCATCCAGATTGTGCCGGGCTTCATCCAGATAATCCTGCATTCGGGTCGAACGGGTGCGAAACAGCGTCCGGTCAAAGCGCGGCTTCAGGGTGGCGTGCTGCATCAGAGGGGAGGCCTGGGTACGCAGGGCCGTCAGCTGATTTTGCAGCGTCTGTAAAAGCAAGGCTGTTTTCAATCCGCTCTCCAGTGGTACAGTAGCCGTTCAGTTTGATAACGATTCGCATTATGCAGCGTACTATTCTACTCATCATTGGCTGGCTTGCGGTAGTGCTGGGCACCTTAGGTGTCGTTTTGCCGTTACTGCCGACCACCCCCTTTATTCTGCTGGCGGCCTGGTGCTTCGCCCGCTCGTCGCCGCGTTTTCACCACTGGCTGCTCTATCGCTCGTGGTTTGGCGGCTATCTGCGCCACTGGCAGCAGCACCGCGCGATGCCCCCCGGCGCGAAGCCCCGGGCCATAGCGGTTATCCTGGTGACTTTTGCTATCTCATTGTGGCTGGTGAAAATAATGTGGGTGCGATTCCTGCTGCTGGCCATTCTCGCCTGCCTGCTTATTTTTATGTGGCGGATCCCGGTCGTTGATGAAAAGCAACAAAAGCAATAATGGGCTGCGAAGGCAGTTGCAATTCTCGCGTACAGTCAGTAAATTCGACCGTTTTCGAGCACAGGCACGCCTGGTCAAAGGGTAAACAACGCTTCCTTTGGCCGTACCGACGCGCGCCGTGAGTAACACCGTTTTAATCAGGCATAAACTTATGACCGCAACTGCGCAGCAGCTTGAATATCTTAAAAACAGTATTAAAAGCATCCAGGATTATCCGAAGCCTGGCATTCTTTTCCGCGACGTCACCAGCTTGCTGGAAGACCCGAAAGCGTACGCGCTCAGCATCGAACTGCTGGTAGCGCGTTATAAAGACGCCGGGATCACCAAAGTGGTTGGCACCGAAGCCCGCGGCTTCCTGTTTGGCGCTCCGGTTGCGCTGGCGCTCGGCGTCGGTTTTGTGCCGGTGCGTAAACCGCGCAAACTGCCGCGCGCTACCATCGCTGAAAGCTACGAGCTGGAATATGGCACCGATCAGCTGGAGATCCACGTTGATGCCATTCAGCCGGGTGACAAAGTCCTGGTAGTGGACGATCTGCTGGCGACCGGCGGCACCATCGAAGCGACGGTGAAGCTGATCCGTCGTCTGGGCGGCGAAGTGACCGATGCGGCCTTTATCATTAATCTGTTCGATCTGGGCGGTGAACAGCGCCTCGAGAAACAGGGCATCACCAGCTACAGCCTGGTGCCGTTCCCGGGTCACTAATCCCTCTCCCCACAACCTCGCCCAACGGGTGAGGTTGTGGTAGCATTACCCCCCTGAATATCCACCTTCCAGCGTTGCAGAGCCTGCCCATGAGTTATCAGGTGTTAGCCCGAAAATGGCGACCCCAAACCTTTGCTGACGTTGTCGGCCAGGAACATGTGCTTACCGCCCTGGCGAACGGTTTATCGCTAGGCCGCATCCATCACGCCTGGCTTTTCTCCGGCACCCGCGGCGTAGGGCAAAACTTCTATTGCCCGCCTGCTGGCGAAAGGGCTTGAACTGCGAAACCGGTATTACCGCTACGCCCTGTGGCAAGTGCGACAACTGCCGGGAAATTGAGCAGGGCCGCTTTGTTGATCTTAATCGAGATCGATGCGGCTTCCCGTACCAAAGTGGAAGATACGCGCGATCTGCTGGATAACGTGCAGTACGCCCCGGCGCGCGGCCGCTTTAAAGTTTATCTGATCGATGAAGTG
>DKMV01000125.1 GCA_002469605.1 Leclercia sp. UBA7405 | reverse complement strand
GACCGCGCTTATTGAGCGTCCGCAGCGGCTGGTTTACCTGAGTTCGGGGATGCACCACCATGCAAAAGCCAGCCTGGAGGATATTTTCTGGACCCGCCGCCGCTGGGACGGGGCGCTGGCGTACGCGGAAAGTAAACTTCATGACGCCATGCTGGCCTTCGCCGTCGCCCGCCGCTGGCCGGAGGTCTGTTCAAATGCGCTGGAGCCTGGCTGAGTGCCCACGCGGATGGGCGGCGCAGGCGCGCCTGATGATATGGATCGGGCGCATCTCACTCAGGCCCGACTGGCGGCGGGGGATGACGTCAGGGTAACTTATCATCTGCAACGTCTTGCTGCTAACTCGCAGGCCCATGACCCACAGCTTCAGATGCGGTTACTGCAAATCTGCGAGGAGGTGAGCGGCATAGCGCTGCCATGATGACAGAACGTGCGCATATCCCCGGTTTGCGCACGTCTGCTACAAACCCCTAAAGGTTTTTCTGCTTTGTCCGTTGTAAGTTAAGATAACCATGTCCGGGCAAGGGCATTTTACCTACAGGGAATAAAATCAATCATGAATAAAGTCTTAGTAACAGGCGCACTGTCTTTAACCGTCTTAACCGGCTGCGCAGGGAACCTCAACTCACACAAAGTGCAGGCGACAAACGGCAGTTCGCTCGACGTTGCCACCATTTTTGCCCCCGTTGATATGAACGATAACCGCTACCCGGACGTGAAACTGCGCGAAGTCTCGCCAGCGCACTCCGGCGCGGGCATGGGGTTGGCGGTGCTGACGGCTGCCCTCGGCGGTGGGGTTGGCGGTAACTCGTTTGACAAAGATGGCTATAAAGGCACGTCCATTGACACCATGCCGGAACCGACAGCCACCTATTTGGGCCCGAAAGCCGAATTAAAAATCCGCGACTGGCTGAATAAAAACGGCAATGGCTATGCGTACAAACAGCCGCTGTTTATTGCCGCCGCGCAGTGGTCGCTGGTCTATACCGACATGTCCGCCAGCAACAGCAATTACGATTTAACCTACCGCGTGAAATTCTATAAACGCCCGGAAGGCGGCAACATGCTGAGTGCGTATGTGGTATCAGAGTGCGCCCCGGCACGCGTGACTGCACCGCTTAATGACTGGAAAGCCAGTAACTATGCGAAGGTCACCCAGGAAACGCAGAAGATGATGGACGCCTGCCTGCTGGAGTTGGACAACCAGCTGCCGCGACTGCTGAAAAAATAACGGCTAAACGGCCTGCTATACAGGCCGTTCTTTTTATTACGCCGTGGTGCGTGTAGGTCTTACCACGATCTCATTCACATCCACCTCTGCGCCGTTAAAACGTAACATCTGGTACTCCATGGAAGCAGATCTGGAGGAGGCTGTACGTGAGACAGCAGACCTTTTCGGTGGTATTGATGTCCCTGCATTCATGGCAGTACCCCACCCAGGATGCCGCCGATTTCCTTCCGCAACCATTGTGATGCGGGATTGTTATCCTCCTGGGCCGTCCAGACCAGCGATACGTCTGGTACAGTCAGCATCATCGGCACCGGGACGATCTCCAGGCCAAATGCCTTCCCGTAGCGTTTTGCCATCCGGGTTGGCAATGTGGCAATCAATGGCGCACTCGCCACCATACCCAGCACACTGAGAAATTCCGACGACGTTGCAACCACGTTGAGTTTTCTGCCTATCGCATCCAGTGCCGATTCGAGACAACCGTGTAAGCTTTCGCTGAGGCTTACCAGCGCGTGCGGCATGCTCAAGTACTCTTCAAGGGAGATCGACGAGTTGAATATCATCTGGTCTGGATGGAAAACGCAGCTTAACGACTGTTCGAACAGTAGCTGCTGACGATAACGCATCGCCTGGCTGTCAAAACAGCCGATGGCAAGATCCAATACCCGATCGTCCAGCATACGGTAGACATCGCGCTGCTGCACCGGGCGGCCATGCAGCTTTACTCCCGGCGCCAGTTGTCGCATACGTAAGGCCAGTTCCGGCATTAGCAGGAGCTCCACCTCGCTTGAGAACCCCATGCGGAAGATCCGTTGGTCAGCCGATGGATCGAACTCCGAGCTGATATGAATAACCTGCTGCATCATACCGAGCGCTTGCTGCACCGGTTCGGCCAGCGCTAAAGCCCGGACGGTCGGTTGCATAACCGTCCCGACGCGGACAAAGAGTTCATCCTGAAATAGTGTTCTCAACAGTGACAGGCTGTGGCTCATGGCCGGCTGGCGAATCTTCAAAAGTTCGGCAGCGCGGGTGACGCTCCGCTCGCGCATTAGCGCATCAAAAGCAATCAGCAGATTGAGATCAAAGGTTCTTAAATCGAAATGGTCGATTTGCAACATTATTTGAATCGATTTGGTTAATGATATTTCCAGTAGTACGCTGACTTTCTCCATCAGTCAACCGGAATACATTATGGCGATTCAAGAAACCTTTCTCGTCGGGGATATGCGGATCATCAAGGTACCTGAATTAGCGCTTAATACTGTCGATGCGACTCAGCTCTTCCCGGAAGATGATCTAAAGGGGCTGCTCAGCGATGCAGGTCACTGGGGTCAGCGAAGTTACGATTTTGAGCACGGCCTGCTTCGGCAAAGCATTCACGCCTGGGTGGTACAGACGCCGACTCACACCGTCCTGATCGATACCGCTACCGGCAATGACAAGCTCCGCCCAACGGCACCGCTGTTCCACCAGCTCAACGAGCCTTTTCTGGAACGTTTGCAGGCGATCGGCGTATCGCCTGAAAAGGTGGATTTTGTCCTGCTTACCCATCTGCACGCCGACCATGTGGGATGGAATACCCGGTTACAGGACGGACGCTGGGTACCGACCTTTCCAAATGCCCGCTACGTCTTTTCTGAACGGGAATATCACTACAACCTGGCGCTTTCTCGCGAGCGGGGAGCAGTGGCAGGGATCCAGCAGCAGGCGGGAATAGGGGCACCGCGTCGCCAGCCGCTCGGCGGCGTTTTCGAAGATAGCGTCATGCCC